>JASFKE010000584.1:0-3584 GCA_050118795.1 Desulfobacteraceae bacterium
CAACCGTAACGGAACCGATATCAAATTTTTTTGGATGCCCCTCATTATAGACAATTTTGGCTTTTAGATCGGAATACCGAACCGGAAAATTGGGCGGTCCCATCACTTTGGAGAACATATTCTCCATAAATTTCTTATGAAAATGCCCGCGGTGCACTATAATTTCAGGGTGCTCGAGAAACAGAGGTTTAAAAAACGGGAACCCCATGAGGTGGTCCCAATGCCCGTGAGTGAGAAGAAAATTGTACCTATAACGTCCCTCAATGAGGAGTTGATTTCCGCAACGCCGCATACCGGTACCCGCATCGACGATAATAATATCATCGCTTTGGGTCCGAATTTCCAGACAAGTTGTATCCCCCCCGTACTTGATGTACTTGGATCCGGAAACCGGTATGGATCCTCTTGCTCCCCAGCATCGAATAATCATAGGGTACCTGCCGGCCTACAAAGCAGACTCGACCTGAACGTTATAGAATAAGGTGTGGTTCCACTTGCCATGTTGTTTATGAAACAAAGGGTTAGGGTACGGCATGCGCACCATGAAACGTAAACCAAACGCCATCACGCTCCCACTTTTGAAGGATCTTTGCGCCTCCTTGCAGCAGTCGATTTTCAATCAGCCGGGCCTGACTACGCAAAAGGCCGGACAGGATAAATTGCTTCGTCACCCTGAATCCGGGCGCCGCGACAATATGCCGCATCACATCATAATGGATATTGGATATCATAAGATCCCAAGACAGGTCTATAAAATTCTTGGCATCGCCTTGCACAACCACAATCCGGTCCACCATTTTGTTACGCCGTACGTTGCCCAAAGCCGTCTCGACGGCCAATCTGTTAAGATCCACTGCGACACAGCGCTGAGCCCCGCAACGCACAGCCGCCAGAGCCAACAGTCCGGTTCCCGTTCCCAAATCGATGACATCGCCGGCAGGTTGTCGATCAAAGGCCGCCTGCACCGCGGCCAGACAATCGCGGGTGGTGGGGTGAGTGCCGGCTCCAAAAACCACCCCCGGATCCAATAAAATACTTCCTTTACAATACTTCTCGTTATTTTCCTGCCATGCCGGCACCACATGTAGTTCTCCCACCTGAGCAGGTGACAGCGCCCCCCCCTGCCACTCATCATAGGTCATTTGAAATTTATCTGACAGCACCAGGTGCGTGTGCTGGTCCAGCACCTTTTTAATCTGCCCATCGGATGCTTGTTTAAAGAAAAGGAAGGAGTCTTCGCCTTCTTGCCAGTTTCCGATAAAAGCCGCGTCCTCGATGATCACATCAGCGGGCACGCGACCTTTGATATAGTAGATATGAAGATTCTTATAGGGTGACCGTGTAGATGGGGAATTATTCATGAATCCCACTATTTGTGATAGCTAAGTTTCATCCGGCAACTTGTCAAGGTACCAATCCATGGGACTGAGCAAGGTAAAGCCGATCTGTTCGATCCGCTTTTTGACCCGGGTCACATTGTTTGATAACAAATAGACAAATACAGCCCGTTTATCTTCTTCCCAATGCCGCGCCACCAAAATACTGCCGCAGGAAATATTCTCATCCGTGACGATGTCTACAATTTTCTTTATTTGTCCGACCTTTTCTTCCACGAGAACACAAAGCAAAGTTCCGGGATCGCCGATACCCAACACATTGATAAAAGCCCTGAGTAAGTCGCGTACCGACAGGATACCCACCAGCTTATTATCATGGTCCACAACCGGAATCGCGCCCACCTTTTTTTGTTCAATTAATAGAATTGCATCCTGCAGGGTATGGTTGGGAGAGATGCAGAGCAAATCGGTGGTCATCACCTCCGACACCTTCAAATGAGTATATTTTTCACGCTCTTGGACACTGCCCTGCCCTTTTGCCAGACCATACGGCAAGGCGCTGCGAATATCACGATCCGTCACAATGCCCAGCAGCGTATGGGTCGCATCCACAACCGGAAGGTGGCGGATTTGGCGCTCTTTCATCAGTTTTTGAGCATCCAGTAGAGTGCACCCTTTATCCACAGTGGCAACTTTTCTCGCCATGGATCTGCTGACAAACATGATAGTCTCCTTAACTTGTTCTCCCAAAAGCTACAGCTGCCCAGGGTGATATCTTTATCTTAAAGTCAAAAGTTATGCCTCGGTGCGCCATCAAGCAACGCAAGAACATGGTTGGCGGCAAGCTCCGGCAACCGGGCGAGACAGTATCCCCCCTCCAAGACGGAGATCAATCGTCCTGCGCAATGACGTTCCGCCAGCTGTAAAAGGGTCCTTATAGCCCAGGTGTACCCCTCGGTGGTCAGGTTGATATCCGACATCTCGTCATCCTCATGGGCATCAAAGCCGGTGGAGACCAACAACACCTCGGGTTTAAATTTGTCAAGTGAGGGAAACAGCTCTTTTTCAAACAGGCTGCGATACTCATCATCGCTTTGCCCTGGCAATACCGGGGAATTTTTTGTAAAACCCTGGCCGCTGCCCCGCCCCTGCTCGAATTCGCGCCCGGTGCCCGGATATGCAAAGGAGGGGTGTTGGTGAATGGAGTAATAAAATACAGAAGCATCATCTTCGAAAATATGCTGGGTGCCGTTTCCATGATGGACGTCGAAATCAATTATCCCGACACGATCGACGCCGTACTCTGCCTGGAGATAACGTGCCCCAATAGCAACGTTGTTAAAGTAGCAGAACCCCATGGCCTGGTCTTTTTCAGCATGATGCCCCGGCGGCCTGACCGCACAAAAGGCGTTATCGAGTTCGCCCGTCATCACCATATCAAGGGTTTCGATGATGCCGCCTACCGCCAGCAGCGCCGTCTCATATGTATCGACGCACATCTGGTTATCCTCATGGTCCAGGCAGCGATGGCCGGAAAGACACACCTCTTCAAACCGCCGAATATACTCTTTGGTGTGGACCGCCTCCACCCATTTGATTTGGGCACGTTTGGCGGAAATACGCTTCAGGTTGGACAAAATGCCCGCTGCTTCGATGCCCTGATAGATCATCTCCAGGCGTTCGGCCATCTCGGGGTGGTAAAGACCGGTATCATGAAGCAAATAACGATGGTCGTATAGAAAGCCCGTTTTTTTCATATTTCGGCCTCTAACCCTGATGCGATTGATCCAACCCCAGGCCGATTGGACCCGGATATTATTTTGATTTCAGCCTATCATAAAATCCACTATTGGGATAAAATTCTGTCAAAAATTGCAAATATAGCCTTAACCGCAGGATTTTCCTCATCGATGTCGATGGTGGGCTTGCCTTGAAGATCATATTCATAGACCGCATCGTCCGCCGGCACTACGCCTGCAAACTCCAATCCATCGCTGGAGATGAGATCCACCACCTCTTTTGGCAGATCAGATTTGGCCTGGTTGACGATCAGATAGCTTTTGCCGACACCAATATTCAATTCGCTGGCGAGATTGTTGATGCGCAATCCGGCTTGCAATCCGCGCCGTGAGGTATCGGAAACGATGAGCAGGATATCCACATTGTTGGTGGTCAGCCGGCTGATGTGCTCCATGCCGGCCTCGTTGTCCATCACAACATAGTTATAATTGTTCACCAACTTTTCCA
>JASFKE010000585.1:0-3581 GCA_050118795.1 Desulfobacteraceae bacterium
GATTTTACACAGTTTTCTCTTGAGCAGCTAAAAGATGTGGTTATCGTTTCCGTCTCCAAAAAACCTGAAATGGTTTCCGATGTGGCGGCGGCGGTCTACGTGATCACACAAGAGGATATCCGCAGGTCGGGGGTGACCAGTATTCCGGAAGCGCTGCGTTTGGCGCCCGGAGTTCAGGTGGCCCGCATCACGGCAACCGATTGGGCCATCAACATCCGTGGCCTCAATGACCAGTTTGCCCAAAATCTGCTCGTCATGATCGACGGTCGCAAGGTTTACAACCATGTATTTTCAGGCGTATTCTGGGATATTCAGGATACGGTGATTGAAGATATCGATCGCATCGAGGTCATCCGAGGTCCGGGAGCCGCCCTTTGGGGGGCCAACGCCGTCAATGGGGTGATCAATATCATCACCAAACAATCCGGGCAGACCCAGGACTGGCAAACGGTTGCCTTGATCGGGAGCAAAGAGCAGAGCGGCAGCGTCCGCAATGGGGGCACCTTCGCCAACGGCGCTCATTATCGCGCCTATGGCAAATTTTTCAACCGCGGCGAGCTCTCCGATGTCGGCCTGGACAGCTTGAATGAGTCCCCCAGTCCAAACGATGCCCAATCCAGCGATGATTGGCGGTCCGGCCGCGGCGGCTTTAGAATCGATGCCGGGCCCGGCCAAGGGCTGTCAGAGAACTCCCCAGACGCCTTTACATTGCACAGTGAAGCCTACACCAATCGCTATGAAAAAGAGTTTGAACGCCGTTCGATCATTTTCCCCAGCGCTACGTCGACGCAATCCGCTGAAACCGAGACATCCAGAGCCACCGGATGGCATGTGATGGGCCGTTGGCAGCACACCATCACAAGTGATTCAGAGACGATTCTTCAACTCTATTACGATAACAATCAAAAGGATTATGATCCGGGCAGCGGTCAAATTCAAACCGCCGACATAGATTTCCAACACCGGCTGACCTCCGGTGAAATACACGAAATTGTCTGGGGCATGGAGTACAAATATATAACCGACGAGTTCGACGACAGCCAGAATATTCAAATGGACCCCTCCAGACTGGATCAAAGCCAATGGAGCGCCTTTATCCAGGACGAAATCAATTTTTTACCGGACCTGCTGACCTTTGTCGCGGGCACCAAATTCGAGCATAACGAATTTACGGGGCTTGAGATCCAGCCGAGTATCAGAACGCTTTACACCCCCGATACCAGCTATTCAATTTGGGGGGCCATTTCACGGGCCGTGAGAGTGCCTTCCCGGCTTGAATTACACGGCCAGACAAGCGATTGGCTGGACTTGCCCGCCATAAACCCGGACGAACTTGTGGAAGTCACCACCCAGGGTAACAGCAATCTTGAATCTGAAGAGCTCACCGCCTTTGAACTGGGCCTTCGACTGAAACCGACGCCGCATCTGTGGCTGGACACAACAATTTTTTACAATGACTACAACAACTTGATCGGATTGGAATTAGACGACAACGACCCATCGGACGGCCGTATCGATCTGGGGTATGCCAACAACAGATCCGGACAGGCCTATGGGTTGGAATCCGCGTTGGACTGGAAGATCAGCGCGAATTGGCTGTTGGGCGCTTCTTACACCTATCTGCACACCCTGATCGATGAAAATAAAGTCGCGGACTCCGATATCTCCGAACTTCTCTCCCAGGGCAGCAACCCCCGAAACCTCTTTTCCATACGCTCATATCTGGACATTACACCCCAAATCGATTTTGACGTGTGGCTGCGCTTCGTCGGACGCCTGCCTGAAAGAGACATCGACGGCTACACCGTCATGGATACACGCCTTGCCTGGCAATTCAACAAGCGTATAGAACTCTCCCTTGTAGGGCAAAATCTTCTGGAAAGCGGCCATTCCGAGTTCTCAACCCTTGAAGTTGAGCGCAGCATCTACGGTAAAATCGACTGGAAATTTTAAGGGTGTCGCCCAATGGCAAAAGCTAACACAATTGGTGAATTCATAGAAAGTTGCATATGCCGGACTGCCTTATTCGTGTTCCTGCTGTGCGGGCTGTTTCTCTGTGACCCTACAAGGGCTTTATGCGACCCGGTAACGGGTCCCGAATACGAAGTCAAACTGGGTTTCATCTATAATTTCATAAATTTCGTAACCTGGCCTGAAACAGCCTTTAAAAGCGGATCGGATGCCTTAACCCTATGCCTTGCATCGGACAATCCTTTTAGCGAAGTACTATACAAATTAGACGGCAAAACCATCAAAGGCAAAACATTAAATGTTATCGACTACCAGGAGGAAACCTGTTTAGAGCAAAGTCACATTCTTTTTTTCGCAACCCAAGACAGGGCGCTCATTGAACAAATATTGAACCTGATCAAAGGCCGCAGTATTTTAACCATTGGAGAGACCGAAGGGTTTACCCGCATGGGCGGCACCATTAATTTTTTTAAAGAGCGCAATCGTTTGCGTTTTAAAATCAATATCGATGCTGCCCGTCGCAATTCCCTGAAAATGAGCTCCCAATTGTTAGGCTCCGCAAAGATTGTCCGAGAGGAGCGCAAATAGTATGGGCACCTTTCAAAATCTGAGTATTAAATGGAAGCTGAAACTGGTCATTATGTTGACCAGCGCCATTGCTCTGCTGTTTGCTTCCGGAACGCTCATGTACAGAAACATCGAAACATCCAGAAGAATAATTCGTGACGACCTATCCAGTCTGGCCCGGGTGATCGGAATGAACAGCATAGGCGCCATTGTTTTCTATGACCAACAGACAGCAGAGAACAACCTGGCGGCGCTCCATGCCAAACCATATGTTGTGCTGGCCTGTATCTATGACCAAAACGAAACTATTTTCGCTACATACATCCATGAAGAAAAAAAGGATCAGTTGTCCATACCCCAGATCCGGGAACCGGGACACTATTATGAAGACAATTACTTGTACGTGTTCAGTACGGTTCTGCATGAGCAGGATATCATCGGCACCGTCTGCATCCAATTCGATTTAACAGGAACGCATCTGGAAACACTGCAATCTGCAGGCATATTCGGCATAATTCTATGCATCGCTTTTTTGATCATCTGGGTATTATCAGCGTCCCTGCAAAAGCTCATTTCCAGGCCGATATTGGGCTTGACCGAGATCGCCAGGGTGGTATCTGAAAAAAAAGACTTCTCGGTCAGGGCCCAAAAGCACGCCAAAGATGAAACCGGCGTACTGATCGATGTTTTCAACGATATGCTGGCCGGGATTCAATCCAGGGATGTAAAACTGCAAGAGTATCGCGAACACCTGGAAGAACAAGTGGCCAACCGGACACTGGAATTGAGGCAAGCCAACGATATGCTTCAAACCGCAAAGGAAGCCGCGGAATCGGCCAATCGCGCCAAAAGTGAATTTTTGGCCAACATGTCCCATGAAATCCGCACCCCCATGAATACCGTGATCGGCTTTTCAGATCTGCTCAAGTCCCAAATCACGGAGAAGAGACACAAAAGTTATTTAGAAGCCATCAGTTCCAGCGGCAAGGGGTTATTGACACTGATCAATGGCATACTGGATCTGTCCAAAATTGAAGCCGGAA
>JASFKE010000586.1:0-3575 GCA_050118795.1 Desulfobacteraceae bacterium
CTCCAACTCCATAGCCCTTCTCAACCGGCGTGTCACCACCGGCCTGACCGAAGGAAGCCCAAAATGGTATGAGCTTCTCAACAGCCAGTCCATGCTCAATTTTGTGGCGAACAATGTCGGCCGGGGGATGTACAACGACACCTGCAACATGATTACCCTCTATGTCTATCTGAAGGACCATCGCGCCGATACCCTTACCAGCGTGGTCAACCTGGTGGAAGAGTTCGCGGCGGAAAATGACTCTGAAGATGTTCAGTTTCTGTTGGCGGCCGGCAGCGCCGGCATCGAAGCCGCCACCAACATCGTCGTCAAAGATGCGAACCGCAAGATGCTCTTCTATGTCTATGCCGCGGTGATTGTGCTCTGCTTCATCACGTTCCGGTCCTGGCGCGGGGTGGTTTGCGCCGTCTTGCCCCTGATGCTCACCTCCATCTTAGCCGAAGCCCTGATGGTGAAACTGGGCATCGGGGTTAAAGTGTCCACCCTGCCGGTCATTGCGTTGGGTGTCGGTATCGGCGTCGACTATGCACTCTATGTACTTGGGGTTATGCTCGGACATCTGAGCGCCGGAAGGTCGCTCAAAGAGGCGTACTACCGATCACTTATCTTTACCGGAAAGGTGGTCATGCTTATCGGCGTAACCTTGTCGGCGGCGGTTGTGACCTGGGGATTTTCAGCGATCAAGTTTCAAGCCGATATGGGAATCATGCTCGCCTTCATGTTCTTGTGGAACATGCTGGGCACCCTGATTTTGCTGCCTTCCCTGGCTTGTGTGTTGATGCCCAACGGTTATATCCGTAAGAAATAAAGAGGCTGGCGCTGCGCAGGCGGTGACGGTCAAAAGTGAACGGAGAGTTGCTGAGGGAAAAATGGAGATTCGTTTTGACGCAAAGACAGCCGTCGTAACCGGCGGCGCAGGCGGTATCGGATACGCCTGCGCCGAACGGCTGGTTGAAAGTGGTGCGAAAGTGGTGCTTGTCGGCGCCAATGCGGATAAACTCGACAACGCCGTGAACAATCTCAATGACAAGGGGACCGTTGCCGGGTGCCGGATCGATCTATCCCAGGTAGAGGATATCCCCGGTGCCGTGAGCAGGATCAGACAAGATTTTGGAGAGATAGAGATTCTTGTCCAGACTGCCGGTCTTTTGGAAGCGACCCGGGCACAGGAGATTACCCGGGATCGGTGGGACGCGGTTTTGAATGTGAACAGCAGGGGCTTGTTTTTCATGATGCAGGCGGTCTGCACCCAATCCATGATTCCAAAGGGATCGGGCGCTATCGTCAATATCGCATCCGTTGCGGGAATCCGCGGCATGAAGGCGCCCCTTTGTTCCGCCCATTACAGTGCCAGCAAGGGCGCGGTTGTACAACTCACCCGACAGGCGGCTGTCGAGTGGGCTCATCACAATATTCGTGTAAACGCCGTCGCACCCGGGGGGGTGAAAACCGGCCACCTTTTGGACGCCCCTCCGGAAATCATGGCTGCAGCGACACAGCCCATTCCTCTCGGCAAGCTGTCGGAGCCTGGCGATGTCGCCAACGCCGTTTGCTTCTTGGCAAGCAGTGCCGCCAGCATGATCACCGGACAGATCCTCGTCGTAGACGGCGGCGGAACGGTGGTCGGCGCATAACCGTTAATTCAATGCTCACAAGTGTTTTCAGCCTGTATACCATCTTTTAATGGGATGCCTTTCAGGTTTCATCTGTCCGTGTTTTCGCCCGGGCAACCCGGACCGTGGCAGTTGCCTGATATCCGTGCTTTTTAAGGTCTATTCGGTCCGGGTTACCATTCGGGCATGTTTGATGCTCTAAAAATTGTTATCGTAAGGAAGTGGCGGCAGAGGCGGCAGAGGCGGAAAATTTCCGGGACACTCAGCTGTCTCGGTAACCGTGATAACGATATCTCCCTCATATAGGCCTGGCTCGATCGCTGTTTCGACCCCATCCACCGTCATCTTTACACTGCTGCATGGGGCAGCGGTAATGGCTGCACCTTCGGCAATATTCAGACTGGTCAGGTAGGACGTTTTAGTGACCATCCATTTTGAACTCTCATCAAAAGTCACCACCATGCCATACGCGTCGCTGGATTCCGGTGGACCATAGGTATGCACGACCTGACCAATCAAGTAGTAATAATCAGAGTCATCCATGGTGAGACCTTCTGCCAAACTTTTAGTTGAAGCCGTTGTAATTGCGCCATTGATGGTGGCGTTTTCGAAGGTTACGATCATATCGCTGTCGGCGGTATGACCGTTGACGATGTCGCCTCTGAGCATCATGTTGCTGAAGCCGGCTGTTACGGCATTGACGGTTGGCTGCCCCGGGGTGCCTTCAGTAGCTCCCGGATCTTCAGGAGCGCCTGGATCTTCAGGACCGCCTGGACCTTCAGGACCGCCTGGACCTTCAGGGCCGCCTGGTCCGCCAAAGGGATCATCATTGGCAAAGGATTCGAGGATGATACCGCTTTTTGAATTGAGTTTTGCATGGTCAACCACAATGGTGGGATAGTTTCCCTTGACCTGAATCACGGCCGCTTCGGTATTGAATACGCTCTCTTTGTCTATGGTCAACGTGCCGCTGCCACCACCGTGCATCATAACCCCGAACCGACGGGAATCCACAATGCTGCCGTCGGTGAAGACACCGGAACCTGCCGTCATGATCAGGCCCATATCCGCCACCTTCATTACGCAATTGCTGAATGTATCAATGGAATTACCGTCAGCGTAAGCCCCATAACCGCTCTCTTCGGTCTCAATAAGGCAGTTGGTGGCGTAGAGTTTCACATCCTGGACGGCGTCGGTTGAAAGAGCGCCCCAAGCCTGGGCTTTGATGTGGGAGTTGTTAAAGTACACAGTGCTGTTGCCGAGAGCATTGGTGGCCCGGCAGTTTCCGGTGATACCCAACATCCAGGGCACTTCCATCATCACCCCGCCGCCATTGAACGGTCCGCCCAGATAGTCGTCCGGCAAGGTTCCGTCATGGGTTTCGATGTGGGAATTGTTGATCTCCACTGTGCTGTTCTCACCGGCCCAAACGGCGGTTCTGACCGTACCCTTGGTAATAATCCGGGCGCGGTCTACGGAGACGTCGGCGTTGCCTTCGGCCATGATGGCGGCACCGAAGCCGGCAAAGTCGTTGCCGCCGTTTCCGGTGAGGTTGATTTTCGGATTAAGGATGTCGTACTGAGAATCGCCGGAGACGATGATCCCGTTGAACTCGTCGCCCACAGACCGGATATTGATATGCTCTGCCCAACTGTCCGTCACCATACCGCCGACCACTGCGGCGGAAACGGATTTTTCCGGTACGACTTCACCATCTTTCACGTAGATGGCCGTTCGGTAGTAATAGGTCTCTTCGGTGCCCATGCTGTTGAACGCCACGGCAATCTGTTCAGTGAGCGTGAGTACGACTCTGCCCTTGTAAACGCCGGGGAGAATGGGTGTCTCCACGCCATTGACCGTCAAGGTCAAGCTATAGCCGTCTTCTGCGGTAACTGCGGCGTCCTTGTAAATAATCAGCCCGGTCAGTTCCGTGGTTTCCGTGACTACCCAGGTTTCACCCGC
>JASFKE010000587.1:0-3575 GCA_050118795.1 Desulfobacteraceae bacterium
CTGCCGCTGCTTTTCGTTTCCGACCCCGGCGCCAGATATTTGGCTTGTGATCTGTGAAAAACAAACCCTTTGCTGTAAGGGTTGACTTTTAAGGCTTGCCGATCCTCTGGTTCACCGCTAAAAAGGACGCTGGCCTTCCTGGTATTTGATACTTGATTATAGGAAGGTGAATCTGCGCCTTTGGTTTCAGTAAATTTAGTGCCCAGATAGCCATTGAGTTTGCTTTTAATCGCTAAAAGATCACTCTCCGTCATGGGCTCCTGCTCTTTGTATTTGTAGGCCTTTATTGTCGTGTTGGCGTCGAGTTCGGATATGTTCTCTTGGCTGTCCTCCATGAAGCTGACGGCAATATCTCCTTTGGCATATTCTGAAGGAACTTCTCCTCGGTTATCACCGCCGCACCCGGTGACGATTTCAACAAGGCACAAGATTCCAAGCACAATCCAGATCAATTTGCTGTTCATGATTCGATCTCCTTTAGTAGAGTAGGTCGCCATAGCTTCTAATACATGAAGACATTATAAAAATCCTTTGAACCATAGTGCGGATCGGATTGCCCGCTCCTTCGATAGCAATCATAAAATGAATCTTTATGGAATACGATACTGGCTTTGTCGTATTCGTCATTAACGGGATCCCCCTTTTCCCTCACCGCCCAAAGCCATGAATCGATAATATAGTATTTGCCTTCTCCATTACTGTCGGTCTGACTGATCCAATATCCAAACCAATAGGTGATGTCCTGATCATAAGCCATGGTGGCTTCACTTCTAAAGCCCAGTATTTGGTGCAGGCCGTCGGCGATATGGCCACTGTCCGAAACCCACGGTCCAATGGGATCGCTTGTTTCGAGAGTGCTGGGCACGGTGTTGCATGATTGAAGAACGAGGTACTCCAGGTCGTTATCGCCATATCCATAATCGTCACCGCTTCCTGCCGTGGCAAGATCGACCCAGCTGTCACCGGATGTGGGATAGTCCTGCCAGACCTTAATTTCAAAGGCTCTTCCATGCCCGCTGAACATGACGATATCGTGGTTGTCGACAAATTCGTTGTTTCGGCTGGTGAACTGGTAGTCTTCGACGTATACGAATTGCTCGTCCTCACCTCGGGGAAAATGTTGCAAAAATTGCGAAATGCAATCGATGTCTCCATCTCCGATGGTGCCGGCATATCCCCCTTCCTCGTAGGCATAGCTGCTTGTAAATATAGTAAAAGCCAAACATAGAACGAAAATAAAACATCTCATTTTTTACTCTCCTTTTCACTGGAAGAGGGGCAGATTGTACGGTGGTATCCACACATGTCCATCGGTGAATATGTCGGCAAAGAGATAGAACACCAACACTTGTTGGTTTGGATTCATTACCAGACGGGCAGATACTTTTCAGTAACTGATGGATAGATTTGATCAGCGGGACAATTAACCACTTTAGGGGCTAGTAGGGGTTAACGACGTTTTTGAGAATTCCGCGCGGGCGGATATGAAGGCGCATAAAAGGCCGTTTTATCTCGGGTTGAAAGGCCTTTGGGACAATCATTGACCCGGCGCCATCGATTTTTTCGCCCCCCTGACACCTTAGGTGGGATAATCATTAATTCAACGTTCGATTGAATCAACAATTTGGATCGGTGGTAAAGATTGCGCGCCGGTTTGGTGCGGCTGGACAGAACCTTATAGAGCTCCTCAAGCTGGTATCGGCAAACCGCCTGCCGTTGGATGTGTATCCATTTGGCGTCATCTTGCTGCCATCCGAATTTTGCCATGTGGTCCGGCAGTCGTACTATTCTGCCGTTCAAGTTGGGGCCATCGTATTCGATCCGGAGCCGGCAGCCGGAAAAATCATCGCCGGTACGCTCCCATATCCCAACCAGAGTGGGTTCCTTGAGGATGCCGAGCGAGTAGAAGAGTTGTCGAGTGAATCGCATTTGTTATTTGTTTTTTGGGTTGTCGCCACCTCTCATAAGAGCTGAGGAGAGCTTGTGCAATTGCCGGTAAAAAGACGGCGTTGCCTCTTGGGCGTCATTTGGACATATTCGATCGATGAGCGCTTGATCTTCGATCTTGGATAGAAGCGTTATTCGCTCGTTGGTGACTCCCAAAACAAGAATCGCATCGGGTATTTTAACTATGGTGACACTCTTTTTCACTCCAATGTAGCCGGTGGATATCACTTGCACCAAGTTTTGCGATCCAACCATCGCTCCCATCCGGCCGGATCGTCTTAGCGTGAATCGTACAACAACCAAAATTCCGATCAATCCGATGAAAGCGAACAGCAACCGCAATAACATACTTATTAATTCAGGTTGATCCACAATTTACCTCTTTATTCCTATTGCTGACTCCCGATTTCACCCAGGATATTTGCAAGATGAGTATCATCCAATTGTGGATTGGCAGCATACGCCGTCCAACCGCTGGGTCTATATGGGCGCCAGACAATGTCGGGTCGATGGTAGGGTATAAGTTCCGTATCATCGGGAACGACCCATTCACCTGAATCTGAAGGGGTTGCACCGGTTATTTCCACACCGGTAAACTGGTAGCTTAAAGTGTGGTAGTATAAATCGGTACTGTCGGCATATTCAGGCAGGACGTTGGATATGTACCAGATCTTGATCTCACCGTCCGCGATACTGTCGGTTAAACTGAAGTTGACTTCATATCGATAAATGGGGTGGTTCCATACTTGATCACCATAACTTAATTCTCCAATGAGTGGATAAGCCTGGCCGTGCATGGGGTCCTTTGCCTGGATCTCATCTTGCAATAGTTTCCAAAACAAACCTGGAGATGGTTGGGATGCGTTAATTTCATGATTGATTGCTTTGCCGCAATTGTAATAGGCGGCTGTCATTAATCCTTTCTGATCACGGATTCTGAATTGAATGCCGCCCAAAAGCCGGTTCTGGGTGGGTTGCGTTTCCCAACATGCGGCCCCGGCCCATGCGTGGCAGGAGCCATACCACGGTTCGGGGTTCTGAGATGGGCCATGGTACTCATACTCCCATGTTTGGGCATCGGATGATTGAGTGTACTTGTCGTATCGGTGCAGGCTCTCACCATCGTCATAAAGATTGGGATCGATATCGTCCATCCAGGGCCAAAACCAGGAGGACCAAGGAGAAACTTCATCCGGAAGAATTCCAAAGTCGATACCGTTCGTCATCTCTTTGGTTTGGCAGGACACTATGAGGGTTGCGGATCCGGATGCGTCAGCGGTTATAAAGATATACAGAACATCACCCGGCGAAGGGTCATCATAGTAACAAACTTCGCTGCTGCTGCCGCTGTTCCGGTCGATGCGGCAGTCATAGTGCTCCAGCGTGGGGAGCTCTCCAAAACGGGTATAGAGATCCAGGTCCCCATCCATTTCGGATATATCGGCCATAAGAGCCGTTGCATCGGCAGGCACTGAGAAGCTAAAATAACGGTTTTCACCCTGACTTAGGGATAGCGCTACGCTATCTTTGCCGTTTAGCTCGATTATCGCATCTTTGGAATCATCGCTTTGGTCATCATCGCTTTGATCATCATCATCGCTTTGATCATCATCATCGCTTTGGTCGTC
>JASFKE010000588.1:0-3572 GCA_050118795.1 Desulfobacteraceae bacterium
CCAATGGGCGATTTTCGGTGTGCGAGCCTGCGATTAAAAGCAGTCTCATGGATGGCCCAAGGCCCTAATGCTTGAAGCTTCGCTGTCCGGTGTAAACCATGGTTGCGCCATGTTCATTGCACGCTTCTATGGACTGGTAGTCATTATTGGAGCCGCCAGGTTGAATAACGGCGGTGACGCCCTCATGCAATCCTACATCGATACCATCCCGAAAGGGGAAGAAGGCATCGCTGACCATGGCAGATCCGATCAGGCCTCCTTTTTCTTCGGCGACCCTTGCATCGATGGCGGCTCGTTTGTCAGCATCTTCGAGATCGTTATACGGCATGTTGTGAGCTTCGAAGCAGTAGCGATCTGCCAATTTACGGTAGGCTTTGTCACGAGCGATCTGGGCCACACCTACGCGGTCTTGCTCTCCCGTACCGATGCCGACCGTGACCAGATCCTTGACATAGATTACGGAGTTGGAGGTGATGCCGGATTCAACCAGCCACCCGAAGAGCATGTCATTGTACTCGGCTGCAGTCGGGCTTCTTTCGATTTTATAGGGTTGACCTTTGTATTCACACTGGGCTACCGGCAGGTCCGCATGGGTTCGCGAGACTGGAACGAAAGACCATTGGGTGATGATTCCACCGTCTATCAGACTTTTGAACTCCACGCATCTTTGGCCTACGAATTGTTGCAGGCGGTTCATGTTGCCGATGGCGATGACGCGCAAATTGGGTTTTTTTGCGAAGATCTCCAAAACCCCTTCTTCGAATTCGGGCGCCACCACAACTTCGGCGTATTGTTGTACGATGGCTTGTGCTGTTGCTCTGTCTACCGCTTTATTTAATGCGATGCATCCGCCAAAGGCGGCTACCCGATCTGCCAGGTTGGCTTTGATATACGCCTGTTCCAGTGTTTCGGATTGGGCGGCGCCACAGGGATTGTTGTGTTTGACAATCACAGCCGTCGGTTTATCGGTGAAATAACGCAGTATATTAAGCGCGTTATCAGCATCGGTAAGGTTGGTTTTCCCGGGGTGTTTGCCGGACTGGAGCAATTCAATATCGGAGACCAGAAATTTGCCGGGTTGAATGGTTTGGGTCTCACCCAGAATCAGGTTACCGTTGGCCAGTTTATAGAGCGCCGCCTCTTGTCCGGGATTTTCGCCGTATCGCAATCCTTTTTGTATTTGATCAATGGTCCACAATACTTTCTCATAGAACAAGGTCTGGCGTTGGTTGCCGTCGACGAAGCTGATTTCCATCTGGGGTGGGAAGTGGTCCTCAACAATGGTACGGTACATTTTTTTTAGGTCTTCAGCCATGATCTGCTCCCTTCAATAATATCAAAATATTTCAGACCTCAGCAGCGCGGTTTGGCGCTATTGCATCGGCGCTTGAAAATGTGATCTTTTATGTGCGGGCCCTTAGGATTGGCCCATGGTGTAGCATGATGCGACCTGTTCTTGACTCCGGTCTGCCAGATAAGCAGCAATGGCGCTGTCATATGTTGCGGTGTGCGAAAATGCCTTGCAGGCGAGGCGATACCTCATGCTAAGCGAGGTACAGCCATTATTGGCCGCCAACTCTTCAATGATGCGACCGTAATCATTGGGATCCACTACGCTGGCCACCCGGATCAGATTTTTTGCAGATGCACGTATCATGCACGGGCCCCCTATATCGATGTTGCCGCGTGCTTGTTCCAAGGTGACGTCTTTTTGTGCGATGGTGGCTTCAAACGGATAGAGATTGACCACCACCATGTCGATGGGTACGGCTTGGGTCCTTATCAGATCGGCCTGGTGGGCCTCGTTGTATCTCTCCGTCAGCAGGCCCAGATAAATTTTAAAGTCGAGGGTTTTTACCAGGCCGCCTTGGGTCTCCGGTTGACCGGTGTAATCGGAAACCTGGGTAAGGCATTGGTCACTGTCAGTCCCCAGGATATCTCTGAGTCGATTATACGTGCCGCCTGTGGAGAAGATGCGCAGCTCCGGGCTGATCTCTTTTAAACGGGGCACCAATTCTTCCAGGCCGGTCTTATCGGAGACACTGATCAATACGTGACGCACTTTAACCAGATCGTCTATTCGGTCTACAATGTTCATGGTCATGTTGATCCCCTTTTTGCAGATTAAGGTATTGGAATTAAATAAATATTAACATCTTCCGTCAATTTCGTCCAAGAAGCGTTCAAAAAAAGCGGTCATGAAAGCGTCTCTTTTTTCAGCCAATCGTTTTCCTTCACAAGTGAGCATGCGATTGACGATTTTGGATAGTTTGACCCGATATTCACGGTAACCGGTGTCGTTTTTGGAATAGGGCAGGGCCTCTTCCATGGTGATGTTTGGGTTGTGCAGGCATGCTCCAAGTTCACCGGCAAAAAGATAGGCTCGCGCCACCCCCACCGCACCGATGGCGTCCAGCTTGTCCGCGTCGAATAAAACCCGGGCTTCGGTGGAGTCCGGCATGTGATCATCTCTAAAGCGGTGGGTTCGGATGCTTGCAACGATATTCGCTTTGCGGTCATCTGCGATAGGCAAATCGGCTATAATGCGGGTTGCCATTTGCGCACCTTCTTCGGCGTGGCATACGCCGCCGCGGCTGTTATCCTGAAGCGATCGGCCGATGTCGTGGAGATAAGCGGCAGCCTCCAATACCAGCATGTCGGCGCCCTCGGTGGGGCCGATTTTTCGGCAAAGCCGGTGCACCCGTAAGGTGTGCTCCCAATCATGACTTCCCGCCGTGGAAAAGAAATGTGTTTCAGCGGTGCGCCGGATTCTTGGCAAAACCGTCGCCTCTAAAGAGGATCCCGAACTTTCGGTTTGGGACTCGATGGTGTTCAAAGACCGCATCAATGGGCACTCCAAAGAAAAGTTAGTCCGTTATTGCCCGATGAAATATTTCACGATGCCGCTAAAGTCAATGGGTTATGTTTTTGCCACCGGTGTTGCGTTGATTTTAATT
Organism: Desulfobacteraceae bacterium; assembly: GCA_050118795.1. GTDB lineage: Bacteria > Desulfobacterota > Desulfobacteria > Desulfobacterales > Desulfosarcinaceae > JARRKU01. The sequence goes on from JASFKE010000588.1 coordinate 2,958, forward strand.
TTCCCCTCTTTGGACACAAATTCAAAATGGACGCGTTCGCAGCCATATCGACCTGCGATTTGCTGAAATGTTTTGCCGATGGATTGGCGGAACATATCGGGGGCCGCCTCAGTGGGCGTCTGTCCGTTGTGTTGGCACATGATTTTGTATCGCTCAAACAGGCTGTTGATGGCTGAGGGGTTTTTTTCCGGACTGCCCAGCTCGATATCGATCCGTTCACTGTAAGGCGGCGGCATCACTTCGGATGGAGGCTGTTCACATGGCGCTTTGTTAGAACCACGAGAGGCGAACTCTTTGATCGTCTCTATGGGAACCACACGAATAATCTCGCTGAGTGTGATCTGGTCCAATTTTAGGAGACCGTCATCGATCATGGTCTTCATACCCAAATCCAACGCCATCCGTTTGATTTGAGTTTCATTTGCGCCCTTGCTCATGGCCAGCGCGATCTCGTTATTGAGTTCAAATAGTTCCGAAATCAGCGTCCGCCCTTTGAATCCGGTATAGCCACAGGACTTGCAGCCCATTCCCTTATAAAATGTGAGGTGGTCTGGATATGTGTTAAAAAGCTGGCGCCACTCCTCTTCGGGAGGATCATATTTGAGGCGGCATGTT
>JASFKE010000589.1:0-3569 GCA_050118795.1 Desulfobacteraceae bacterium
CGGTGATAAAGCGGTCCGGCAAAGCTTTATAGAGCGCCGGCTTGATCACTTTACTGGTAAAGCTGCGGGAAGACTCCATGGTGGTAAGCAACAGGCGTGCTTTTTCCGCCACTTGCGTTTCGGCATCTTTTTCCAGGCGAGATCCGGACAAAAAATAGATCAGCACAACGGCGCATAGAAAGACAGCGCCGATGGCCATGTTGAATTTAGCTCTCAAACTAAACTCCCTTTTCGTATACTCCTTGGTTGCGGCCGCGTAGGGGGCGTCATCGTCATGCGCTGGAAATTCGGGTGTTTCACGCTCTGTGTTTAACCGCAAGGTATTGTTTGAGAGCGGTACCACTTCCGCCGGACCGGGCTGTGGCGTCTCTTTTGGGGGGGCTTGGTTGACCACTACAATGAGATGGCCGCAGGATTTGCATTTGTATTTAGCCGTTTTGTTTCCGGCCTCCTTCACCTTATAGCGCTTTGTGCAGTAGTCGCACTGGATGATTTGCATTTTTTATCTCCTGACTAAAAAATATTTAGAATGGTTTGCTGGAATTGTGCGCTGGTTCTTTCATCCGGTATCTGCTCAGCCAGTTGGTGGACGAACTCATGCGCCTTTTCAATCGGTATATATGGCAGCGTGATATCCATCTGTTCGGAAACCTTCTTCAGCAGTATATTGCTGATCGGACCGATAGCTTTTGTCAGTTCCGCATGCAGGGTGTCAGCGAAGCCTTTGATCATGAATCCGCTCTCATTGTCTGCATCTTCGATCAACCCCAAGCGCGTCAGTTTGGCTATAGCTTTCCACGCAACAGCCGCATTGACGCCGGCCAACTGTGCCACCCTTGACAATTGAAGATTCTCATCTATTACGGCAAATACTTTTGCGGTGTCGGGATCCAACCCCACTGTCCCACGAAGGCCCTGGGATGATTTGCGGTAAAACTTGGTTTCGATAGTGTTTGCGGCAGGACTCATCGGCACTACTCCTTTCAGGCGACCTCTTCCAGCACTTCAAGGTCCTCATCTTCTTCAAGGATCTCCTGCGCCAATGTGAAAACTTCCACCGATTGATGAAGTTGCTCAGAAGTCTTCGCCAGGTTTGTGATGGAAAGCGCTGTGTGGCGTCCTTGCAGCGATGCCTGTTTACTGACTTGGCCTAACTTTTTCATGGTGGTCGATATGTTCTCCGATGAGATGGCCTGCTCTTTGGCCGCCATTGAGATCGCCTGGACCAGCTCGGCCAGTTGGGTGGAGACGGCTTCGATATCCTCCAACTTGCCGTGGGCGCCGTCGGCCAACTGTGTGCCGTGGACCACTCGCTCGATACTGTCATCCATACGCGTGCCGGCCTCGTTGATTTCACCCTGAATGGTTTTGACCAGGGTATCGATCTGTTTGGTCGATTTGGCGGACTGTTCCGCCAGTCGTTGGACCTCTTCGGCGACGACGGCAAAACCCCGCCCGGCGTCACCCGCTGCAGCGGCCTGAATGGATGCGTTCAGGGCCAGTATCGACGTCCGGTCGGCAATGTCGTTGATGATCTGGACGATATTGCCGATCTCCTGAGAGCTCTCACCAAGACGCTTGATGGCCCTTGCCGCTTCCTGTACGCGTTCACGGATGGCATTCATCGCCTTATTGGTCTGCCGCACGGCATCGGCGCCGCTGAGTGCGTTATGCTTGGCTTGCTCGGATACTTCGGCCGACTGAGAGGCATGCTCGGACACCATTTGGATCGATAGGGACATCTGCTCAATGGCCTTGACCATCCCGTTGATCCGTTTGGCGTGTTCATCGTTGGTGCGGGCCAGTTTAATGGTGCTGTCACTAACCGTGCGGGAGGTAGAGCTGACTTCAAGGGTAGACTTTTTAACATTGCTTACGAGCAGGCTGAGCTGCTCGGCCATCGAATTGAAGGAATCAGCGATGGCGCCGGTCATATCTTCGGTGACCTCGGCACGGATGGTCAGGTCACCTTCAGTCAGAGCGCTGATATCCGTCAGCAGTTTCATGATCGAACTTTGCAGCTTATGACGTTCATCGCTGCTTTGAATGAAGTCCAGTGTGTTATCCAGCATGGCATTGAGTGATTCGGCCAGCAGGCCTAAATCGTCGCGACTGACAACCTGGCAACGCGCAGTGAAGTCGCCCACGCCGATGTTATTCAACACCTCCACGATATGGCGGATCTGACGTGCCAGTCCACCGGAAAGCAAGAACGCACCGCCAATGACCAGAAGGATCTCCACCCCGATTGCGCCCGCCAGGGCATTGGTGAAAGTTTGTATCGGCTCACGAATTTCATCGGCTTCGATTTCTGTGACCAATGCCCAGCGGATGCCATTGGGATTCACTGGGTTGGGATCGGCGATGGTCAGTGGCTGCCAGGAACTCAGTGTCGTCACACCGGTGTGATTTTTAATTACCTTGGTGCCGCTGGTTCCATTAAAAGCGCTAAGTGTGGCTTCGGTGTCGATGGTATGCTCGGGGCTCAATATCCACGACATGATCTTTGGCGCTTTCAAACGGTGGGGGTTGTTGCGCAGCATTTTGTCGGGACCGACAAAGTAAGTTTCCCCTGTACGTCCCAGTCCGGTCCGATCCTCGGCCACGGCGTTGATCTGGCTGATGGAAAATTGGGCAGCGACGATAAATTTCGCCTGTCCGCTGGAAATCACCGGCTGGGCCATAAACGCTGCCGGCTCGTGTTGCGCGGGCATGTAGTTTTCAAAGTCGGACATGCCAAAGCTTTTGGTTCTTCGGACTCTGGCCACCAGGCGGGCTAAGTTGGTGTGCTTGAAGGGACCCGTTAACAAGTTTATGTAGCGGTCCGGCCCATGATTGGCCGAATGAAACACATACCCCCGGTTCGTGATCAGATAGATATTTTCAAAACCTGATTGCTCGCGGTAATTTCTGATCATGTCAATTTTCTTGTCCTTGAGGCGGGGGGAGACGACCTCTTTGAGCGCCCTGGCAAATGCGCGTTGTGTGGCCTCCACCTCTTGCCGATTTTTGGCGGATATTTTGCTTTCGCCCGTCTCATACAACCGGGCCAGGGTATCGGCCAGCTGGTCCAGATCTTGGCGCCGCTCGGAAAAATATGCCTGAACCCTACTGCTTTTCAATTTGCGAATGCCTTCCAGTTGTTTGGTGGCCTTGTCCATCAATAAATGGGTGGCAATGCTGTAAGACGCAACGCCCAGGCCCAAAAGCGGAATCAGGGCGATGACCAGAAAAGCCACCAGCTGTTTGCGGTGGATACTGCCGACGATAAATTTGTGCGGCAACCGGTTTTTGGCTTTTTCAAGCCATATGCGGAAGCGTTTCATGGGTAATAACCTCCTAAAGTCCTAATACAAGTTGAATTGCTGACAATGGTCCGGGGTGTTGTGATGATTTGCCGGGCCTAATGCAACAGCTCATCGATCTTTTGGAGAAGATCACCAGCCTCAAAGGGTTTGGTCATATAATCGTCCGCCCCCTGTTTGAGTCCCCAAAAACGGTCGCTTTCCTGGGTTTTGCTGGTCAGCATCAAAATTTTGATATCCTGGGTTTGCGTCGTTTTTTTAAGC
>JASFKE010000590.1:0-3566 GCA_050118795.1 Desulfobacteraceae bacterium
CGGGCAAGGCGTGGTCATGATGGCGGCATAGTGGCCGGTCCGATAGCGTATCAAGGGCATCGCCTCCCGGGTCAGGGTGGTCATCACCACCTCTCCGAACCCACCTTCCACCACGGGCCGCGCCGTACGGGGATCCACGATTTCGATATACAGGTCCGCCTCCCGGAGATGAAAACCGTCCCGGGCCGTACATTGAACGCCGCCGCCCGGGCACATCTCGGCGGCTCCATAGTGTTGAAAAACCGGGCATCCCCAAGAACGCTCAATCTCCCCTGCCAGAGATCGCCGCGTATTCTGGGTGCCCAGCCAAATGCTTCTGATCTGTCCCGGCCGGATGCCGGCGGCGCCCGCATACCTCCCCAGTGCCGCCATTTCCGAGGGAACACCCACCAGGCAGTCGATGTCATGCCGCAGCAGGGCCTCCACCACCACCTCGGGCGAATCCACAGGTCCGTGACCAACAGGATGTGCGGGCAGGCGCGCCACCCCTTTGGAGAGCAGGTCTCCTGCGCTGTTGGGCGACCGGCAGGGCATCAAAATGAGCATGCGCTGCTCCGGAGCGACACCGGCGCTGAAGCCATGGTGAAAAAAATCCACGGCCAATTCCAAGTCCGCAGCGCTGAAAAAGAGGCGTTTGGGTTGTTCGGCGGCACAGCGCGTCGGCAGCGTCACCACCCTCTCCACCGCACTTTGGGAGACGCACAAAAACGCCAGGGGATCCTTTCGAAGATCATCCGCCGTGGTCAACGGCCATCGGGCCAGGTCCTGCAGCGATTGCAAGGCGCCGGTGCAATAGGCGTGTAGACGCCTGCGATAAAAAGGGCTGTTGCTTTTTACATAATCCAGGGTGCTGCGCAGCTTTTCCAGCTGGTAGTCCCACAGATCCTGCAGGTTTAATTCCCGTCTCTCCGGCAACCCGATCTTGGTCTTGACCCAGGCTTCCAGTGGCGTGTGTACCATGGTCATCACCGGCGATAGAGGCGCCGGCCGCCGGCCGACGTCAAATTATACAAACAAAAGGGTATCAGACGGCCGTCGGGGGCCATCACGTGGATGCAGCAATCCCGGACGCGGTCCATGGCGACGCTCCAGGCATCCTGGAACGCCATGGCCGAGATGGAAAAGGTATGGGTCCGGGCCCGCTGGATGAACGCATCCAGGCTCATGGGGGCATCGGCGGACGCCGGGCTGCCGGTCTCACGGTAGTGCCCTCCCTGGTCCGGCTGCGTAACACTCAATGCGGATTGCCGTCCGGCCCATTGCCGGGCCACCGATGTGATGGCCCGGGCGGCTCCCAGGTCGGCCTTGACGGGAGCCGCACAGCACCTATCTGCATCGGGCGCTTTCAGCGGTATCACCCGGCCGCCGGGCAGGAGCATGAACTGACCGTGAAAAGAGCACAGAGAATTTTCGCATCCCGGCGGCCTGCAGTGAGAGGCCTGAATCATACCGCCGCTCTGCTCCTCGATGGCCTGAAGCACCTCCGGCAGGGTCATACGCAGTGCATCTTTCGGGGCAACCGGGTATCGCCCGAAATAGCTGACCGGTTGAAAATGGACGCCGCGCACGGCTGGCATCCAAGACAGGGCCTTGTCGAGGATCGCGCCGATATTGTGGGTATTGACACCGGGGAGCAGCGTTGGCACCAGAACCACACCAATGCTGTGTTCGGCGCAAGCTTCCACGGCCGCGGCTTTGTCTTGGAAAAGCGCGCGTCCCCGCATGCGCCGGTAGATATCCTCCTCGGTGCCGTCGAATTGCATAAACACCGATGCCAGCCCCGCCTTTTTCAGGGCCTTGACATAGGCCCGGTCCCGGCCCAGCCGCAGACCGTTGGTGTTGATCTGAATGAAATTGAATCCGATCTCCCGTCCCAGTGCCACAAGGGCCGGCAGATCGTCCCGCATGGTGGGCTCGCCGCCGGACAACTGGATATTGCACCCCGGGCCGGCCTCCAGGGCCCTGCGCAGCAGCCCACCGACTTCATCCAGCGTTGGATCCGGCCCCTTGGAGGGCGCTGCCGCATAGCATACAGGGCAGCCGAGGTCGCATTGTCGGGTCACTTCGACGATGATTGTGCAGGAACGTTGCCGGTGGTCATCGCATAACCCACAATCAAAGGGACACCCTTTTTCCACGGGGGTCAAAAGCACCGGAGGCTGAACCGGTATTTTCGGCCGGCGCCATTGATTGAAAGCGGGGCTGCCCCGCCAGACCGGCGTTCGGAATTCACCATGCTGCGCACAGCGTTTAACCAGATAGGTTGTCCCATCCTGGTGCACCCGTCGGGCCGGCAGGCGCTGCAGGCAAACCGGACAAAGGCTCTCGGTTTGCTCCCGATGCAGTTCATCACAGGATGCCGATACCGATTCAAGTTCGGGCGGGTGGTTGGTCAGATTCATGGCGTTCTCCAAAGGATCCCTGTTTCAATCATAGGTTTGTGTCCACAAAGCGCATCCATGGTATCGGGCAAATCCTAATATTCCGGAAAAGCCGGCAAGCGGAGCCATTGTTTTTCCTCCTGGCGAATCGATTCGATGGTCATTCCGGGCGTTGGTCATTCCGGGTTTTCGGGATCGATCCCGTTGGCCGTCAGAATATCCATGACCTTGGCATAGGTATCAGCCAAAAGAGCGCCGCACCGCTGACCTGAAGCGGCCGGTCCGGCTTCGCCAACGATGACCTGACAGCTCATATCGCCCTGGTCACAGTCGGCATGTATGCAAAACCAGTCGTTCAACTCCCGGAGCATGAGCTCCAGACGATCCGACGGGGCCTCCTCATCGCGGCCCTTTCCGGCATACAGGGCCAGCAGGCAGCACCCACCGGTGAACACGCCGCATGTGCCGTGGCCGCAGCCGCAGCCATATGCCAGCCCCCCCATGGCGCGCACCAGTAGGGGGTTGGTCTCCCCTCGGAGCTCCAACCCCAGCAACACGATGATCTGGCTGCAGTTGTAGCCCTTTCGGCCCAACTGCAACATGGATATCAGGATATCGTCCATGGCGGTTTCCGGTCCAAAGTAGAGAGTTGACAAACTCAAAAAAAGTACTTTTTTCCCCGCGAAGGGGCGCTGACACCAGGAACCATAAAGAGAAAGATGGTCATTTACGCGCCACCACCAGGAAATAACCCGGACGGCTGCTACAGGCGGTTTCCCCCCGGCGCATCTTCCCGGCGCCACCCGACCTGCCGAGGGCGGACCAGAATGCGGCCATCGATCCGAAGGTCCAAACCAACTGAGCAGCCAGCTGCTTGAGCAGTGGGGTGTGATCTTCCCAAAGCACCACTTCAAGCCCGGCGGCCGCCACCCTGCGCTCCACGGTCGCCCGGTCCACGGTGCCCCGGAGACAGCTGTAAACGACGCTGTCCCTCCATCCGCCATCGCCCGGCGTACGGTCATATACGTCAGTCAGAAGCAAAAAACCGCCGGGCTGCAAAACACGCTGGATCTCACCCAACACCGCATGGGGTTCCGGGCACAGGGAGAGCATGCACTCACACACCACAGCGCCGAAAGTGCCGGCGGTGGCCGGCAGTTGCTCGGCCCGTCCCCGTATCAGCGG
>JASFKE010000591.1:0-3564 GCA_050118795.1 Desulfobacteraceae bacterium
GTGGGAACACTTATTTTTTTGACGATTACGGAGTATCCGCCGATGGACAGCGCCACATTGCCGTTTCTGATACCATAGGTTTTAAATAGGGTTTTCAATGTATCGGCAACAGCTTCGGGATCCTTGACGGCCCCGTCCTCTATAAGTCCCGGGGCGATATCACTCATGCCGAACTTAGAGAGCGTAAATCCTTTCTTGCTCTCCACGATCTCAGCCGCTTTGATTGTTTTGGATCCAATGTCCAAGCCTACTATTCTATTTCGTTTGGCACCAAACATAATCACATCTCATTCATTAAAAATTTTCTTTGCATCTGACAAACCGTATCCAAGCGCTAGCAGGATTTTTCGTTTGGTTTCCATGCGACAAGGCATTCCCTGCTCAATTCGTGAGATGGTAATGGGGGAAACATTTGCTTCTCTGGCGAGCTCCGACTTGCTCATCAGAAGGGATTCACGAATTTTTTTTAAAGAGTTCTTTGGCATGTCAAAAATAGTGCTCACTTGTGTTTAAAAAATGGCATCTGATTTCCTGAAAAACTGATTGTATGATTGCCTTGGTCCACCCTGTCGACATAATTAGTGATAACTTCAACCCTGTCAAGTAAAATTATATATAATTAATACATAATTTAGGTTAGTTAGATTATATCGTGCTTTAATGACAGCCTCACCACCATATTGGGTCGCACCCTTGAAGCCATTTGGCCGTTCAGCACTTCCGGCATTTGGTTTTAATCTCTTTGGTACCCTTGTCCTACCGCACCCTGCACAGCAGCTGGTATATGGAGCGAATGATTTAAGCGTTTCTTGACTTAGCACGCCGGGTTCCTTATATGTTCATATCGAAATGGGCCGTCTTACAAGCAAGCACCTATCGCCGTAACATGAAACAATGTGGTGGAACATCCATGTCATCGGCTTTACCACTGCAAACTTTAGGCCTATAATAATACATTTAAATTTAGCCATAGGATTCCATGCAATCTCGTCAAATATCCGAACGCGCTAAACCTTTTCGCCTGGTCAAATATTTTTCGTTCTCCAGTTTGATTCTCATTTTTTGCGGTACCATTTTATTGTCAATGCTGAACACCCATTGGATACGGTCAATGCAATTTACTAAAAGTGAAGACTATGCGCTTCTTTTGATTGAGAATTTAAACCATCAGGTCTTCATGCAATTTATCCTGCCTGTGGGACTTAAATATGGCAAAATTGAGTTGCGCAATCAGGAACAATTTGAACGCATGGACAGTGTCGTACGCAGCACGCTGCACAGTTTTAAAGTTGATTTAGTCAATATTTACGGTATGAAAGATCTCATCGCATATAGCTATTCCAAAGAGCTGATCGGCTTGGAAAATTTAGGCGGAACGGGTTTCAACAAGGCGCTTTCAGGTGAAGCGACTTCGAAGCTGGTTCAAAAGGGAAGCTTCTGGGAACTGTTTCTGGGTGTCCCCAAAGAGATCAAAATCACTACGTTCGCGGCCCTTCGTGCTGAAAAACCCCTATCCCCGGTGGCCGGCCCTGTGCTGGGAGTAGTTGAAATCGTACAAGATCTATCCAATGATTACAAAAGCATCTTCCGCTTCCAGGTTTTGACCCTGATCACCGTCAGCGGCGTTATGCTGGTCTTGTTTTTGATTATGACCATTGTGGTCAAGCGCGGTGAAAGTATCATCCAAAAGCGTGCCCAGGAGCAGCTGAAATTGAAAGAACAGTTGAGCCGCGCCAAACATTTGTCATCCCTCGGCGAAATGGTGGCGGGGGTCTCACATGAAGTTCGAAATCCTTTGGGAATTATCAGCAGTTCAGCTGAGTTGTTAAAGAAAAAAATGACGCCGGACGAAGGGGCTTCCCGTATTCCGGATATCATTATCGAAGAGTCCAACCGGCTTAACAACATTATCACCGATTTTCTTAACTATGCCCGGCCTAGGGAGCCCAATTTGTTCCCTTGCCGCATTGTTGACGTGATCGATAAGAATATTGAATATTTATCGTGGCAATTACATGAACAGGGGTTCGTCATGCGGACCCACTACGAACCCAATCTACCCAAAATCCAGGCAGATGAGGATATGCTCTATCAAGCATTTTTAAATGTGCTGATAAATGCCATGCAGGCCATGCCGGACGGTGGAGACATTGACATCTCGGTAAAAGCCGGCGACAACAGCATATGGATCACCTTTGATGATCAGGGAACTGGCATTAAAGCCGAAGCCTTGGAAAAAATGTGGGACCCCTTCTTTACGACCAAAGACAAGGGAACCGGATTGGGTTTGGGGATCGTTAAAAATATCATCGAAGCGCATGATGGACAAATCCGTATTGGCGCCCGACCGGAGGGCGGTACGCGAGTCTCCATAAAACTGCCGGGCCAATAGAGAGTCATTGTTATGGAAACAATCCTTATTGTAGACGACGAAAAAAATTATCCGTTGGTTTTAAGTGCCGTGCTCCAAGATGAAGGGTTTGAACCCCTGACAGCCCATAGTGGGGAGCAAGCCCTAGAAATTCTAGATCACTCTGATATCGACCTGGTGCTCACGGATATGAAAATGCCAAAAATGGATGGTATCGAGCTCCTTGAAAAAATGAAAGAGAAAGACCCGGAGCTGCCGGTAATTATGATGACGGCACACGGTACAGTGGAAAAGGCTGTGGAGGCGATGCAAAAAGGGGCCTACAATTATATATTGAAACCCTTCGACAATGAACGGCTGGTCTTATACGTCCACAAAGCTGTCGCCATGTTCAGAGTGGTAAAAGAAAACAGGCAGCTGCGCAGTGCTGTGGAATCCCGGTACAGCTTTGGCAATATTATCGGAAAAAGCAAGTCCATGCGGGACATGTTTGAGACCATTCGCAAAGTTGCACCGGCCACTGCCACAGTTTTAATCGAGGGGGCCAGCGGTACCGGTAAGGAGCTGGTGGCCAAATCGATCCATTTCAACAGCCCGAGGCGAAACCAGCCATTTATCGCGGTCAACTGTTCGGCACTGGCGGAGAGCTTATTGGAGAGCGAACTATTTGGCCATGAAAAGGGAGCCTTCACCGGGGCGGTATCCATGAAAAAAGGTCGCTTTGAAATCGCCGACCGCGGCACCCTGTTCCTGGATGAAATAGGGGAGCTCTCACCTTCCCTGCAGGTCAAACTCCTCAGAGTTTTGCAGGAAAAGGTATTTGAGCGGGTTGGGGGTGTGCGCCCCATATCGGTCAACATCCGATTGATTGCCGCAACCAACAAATCCCTGAAGGAGGAGATCCGTCGAGGGCAATTTCGGGAAGACCTGTTCTATCGCCTGAACGTGGTCCACATTGTGCTGCCGCCCCTTAGAGATCGCGTGGAGGATATTCGTCCGCTGGTTTCCCATTTCATTCAAAAGTATACCTCTGAACACCATGGTGGATTGTCCATTTCCCATGTGGAGCAAGAGGTTGAACGACTCTTTTTTGAGTACAGCTGGCCGGGCAACGTCCGGGAGTTGGAAAATGTGATTGAACGCGCCATGGTCATGTGCACCGATCAAACCATAAGGGTGGATGACCTTCCCCA
>JASFKE010000592.1:0-3563 GCA_050118795.1 Desulfobacteraceae bacterium
TTTGCACAATACCGCGGGCCACCGCCAGCCCCAAGCCGGTACCCTTTCCCTGGGCTTTGGTGGTAAAATAAGGATCGAAAATCCGCTGCTGCAAAGCCGGTGAGATACCAGGACCGGTATCGCTTATGCTGATTTGCAGATAGTGACCGGGCGTGACGCCATGCCGCCCGGCGTCGGCACCTGTAATTTCTCTTTTTTCAAGCCCGACCTCCAACGTCCCGCCACTGTCTTCCATGGCATGGGCGGCATTGGTGCACAGGTTCATGATCACCTGGTGCAATTGGGTGGCATTGGCCACTATTTTAGCCCCATCGGTGTCGAGACGCTGCCGAATATCGATGGTTGTGGGAAGGGTTGCCCGAATCATCTTAAGCGCTTCGCCCACCAAAGGTTTGGGATCCAATGCCTGGCGCTCCTGCCCTGTTTTTCGGCTGAAGGTCAATATCTGGCGCACCAATTCAGCGGCACGGCGGGACGCCTTGAGAACCTGATCCAGTTCTTGACATACTTTGCTGCCGGGCGAGGCATCAAACATGGCCAGCTCGACATATCCCATAATGGCCGCAAGCACATTGTTAAAATCATGTGCGATCCCCCCCGCCAAGGTTCCGATGGCCTCCATTTTCTGGGACTGAATCAATTGCTGCTCCAAATCGGCCCGCTCTTTTTCAGCCCGCACCTTTTCCGTTATATCAAATGCAATGCCGCCTATAAGAGGCCGCTGGCGGTCGTTGTGTATTGCGAACTTGGTCACCAGGTGGTGGCGCTGCTCATCGCCCACCGTGACCGGCTCAATGGCGCTGTATACTTGGTTGCCGGTGATGATCCGGGCATCGTTTGAGCACAAGCTCCGGGAGGTATCTTGATCCAACAGTTCACAGTCGCTGCGCCCGATCATCTGTTCGGGCGCCAACTTGAGCATCTCTTTGCAGGCTGAATTGATATAGAGATAGCGGCCTTGGTTATCTTTGATAAATGCCAGGGCCGGCAAATGGGCCATAAATACGTCGAACAGGGGCTGCCGATCCACCAGCGCGCCGGATAGGACCGTATTGCCGGCTTGGCGGCGGGAAGCGTCATGGGCGGCCGCCCCAAGCTCTTGATGGGCCTCCGGCGCTTCGGAGCCCCATCGGATAAGCCCCCACACACCACCTCCGGTGGACAGCGTGGACAAAACAATCCAGCCGAAAACCATGGCGGGCCAGGCAATAAGTTGTATGTGCCAACAGATCAGCAACACCCCCGACAATCCAGTAACGATAAGCGTCATCCACAGGTAATTCTTCAGTATCCGAGGGGGCAGGTGTGACATTGGAATCCAATCCGTTGAGGTCAGCAAAGTTATGTTTATTTACTTATACCGTCGGCTGATTACGAGAATACTAAAGCGATTATCGATAGCGCAGATATTTTCCGGCCTCCGGCTCCCGGCCCAGAGCCTTTAGGCAGGCAATGATGTGAGGGACGGCACCGGGATCGGTATCAAACGGTTTGAGATGGACAAGCGCTCGGCGGTATTGACCTTTATGACGATACCCAATGCCGAGGCAGATATTCAAGTGCCGGCTGCCGGGATAATGCTTCAGCCCCTTTAGCAGTGTTTCAATGGCGGCTTGCTGATCCCCAAGTTGCTGGTACACCATGGCCAATCCCCAGAAAGCCCGATGATCAGGATGGCAGGTCAGGGCCTGCCGGTATAGTTTACGGGCCACGTGCAGGGTTGGAATGGCACTTTTAATGGCGGCATAGTCCCCGTGGCTGAAAGTCATCGCCAGCCGGGAGAGAAAATCCGCATGTTCCGGCAGCAAAGTCTTGTCATCTTCCAAAGCGATCTGCAGGGCAAACTCCGGAAGCCACTGGTCATAGGTTTCACGCAAGCGGCGGCCATAGGCCATCACACGCTCCGGGTCCAGAGCACTATCGGCTTCAAAGTACAGTTTGTCTTCAATGCGCTCCAGCCATATGTCGTCATCGACACCGGCGCGCTCTTTATACGACTCGTACAGAGCCGTTCCGGGAAAGACATCCATGATATAGAAGATGGCGCTCAGAGGCTTGATTTGCCGAATCAAGGCCAAGGTCTGCTCGATGGTCTCCCACGTCTCTGCAGGGGCGCCGTAAATAAAGTAGGCGCGGGCCAAAATGCCGTGGGCCACCGTCCGGTCAAATGCCTGCCGGATCTGATCGTCGCGGATATCTTTGCACAGTTGTTCACGGATTTCCGGCGACCCGCTCTCCACGCCATAGCTGATCTGCATACATCCCGCTTTGCGCATCCAATAGAGCATCTCGTCATTGACGGCGCTCACTTTGGAAATGGCCTGCCACGATAGGGTCAGGCCCCGATCGATCATCTTTTGGCACAATTCGATCACCCGGCCGGCATTTAGCGTGAAAGTATCGTCGGACAGAAAAAAATGGGTGGCGCCGCGCTTGGAGAGCATTTCCAGCTGTTCCACCAAATAATCAGTGGAGTGGGCCCGCACGCGCCGTCTCCAAAAGCGGGGTGAGCCGCAGAAAGTGCACCGGCCCGGGCACCCCCTTGTCAATGAAATATGTTGGAAATCATAATAACGGGCCGGCTGCGGCAGCTCATCCAAATTCTGAATCAAAGGCGCCGCTTCGGTTTTGAAGACACCCTGGTCACCCCGCAGGGCCAACCCCCTGATTCCAGCGATCTCCTCTGGAGAAGCCCCATTGTCAATGGCTGAAACCAGATTATAAAAGGCGTACTCCCCTTCACCCAGAACAAGGTAATCGATCTGTTTAAAATGGGTGAGCAAATGGCGCCACAGGAAAGTCGCTCCAATGCCCCCAAACACCACTGGCACCCGGGGCCAGAGTTCCTTGGCGGTGCGGGCGATATCGATGGCGCCCCAACGATTGGCATGCACGATGGAAAAACCAATTATATCAGGCTGCTTACATATCAAAGCCTCTTTTATGACACCATGGGAATCTTTGGCATTGTACCAGTTTAAGATCTCGACGCGGTGGCCTTTGGATTGGAGCAAAGCGCCGATATAGTAAAGCCCCATGGGGACCGCCGCAATCTCTTCCACATGGATGCGGGGATTGAGAAAATAGGGATAGATCAACAAAATTTTCATCGTTCACATTGCCGTTTTTAACCATCGTTTTGGTTGACCATAAGGTTAAACACAAATACTTGGCGGGCGTCAAGATGGGATTCCCCCCTTTCAGATAGGTCAGACGGTTTTTATTTGGCCTTTAACAATCTGATATTCAATGTTATACTACTTATCTTATAAAAATTAAGTAGCAACGATAGGGTACCGACATCGACGCCACGGACGAAAACGAAAGGGATCTGCCTTTGTGGATCAAGCGATGGGTCATTATCTTGCTGTTGTTGTTGGGTGCCGGATTATCCGCAGGCGGTTATACCGATCACCTCATCAGCTGGTGCGGCATAAAACACCTCTCCCGCGCCAACAACAATTATCTGGACGATGCCTTTGACAAATCCCTGGCCGGTTTTCTGCTGCTGTCGAGCATCAAAAGCGGCCTGGCCGTGGTGGAAGGGTCGCAGGTGGGGGTGG
>JASFKE010000593.1:0-3555 GCA_050118795.1 Desulfobacteraceae bacterium
CATCAGAATGATGAAAATTGCCGCCCATATTGCAAGATATTTCAGATTCTGAAATATTTTTCCGGAAGCCATGGCAGAACTGACGATCAAGATGGCGAGTATTTCATAGACGATCTGCCCTGAATCCTCTTTGAAAGTTAGCACATTAAATGTACGGTTAAGATAAATCATTAAGCCCGATAAAAGTAAAACGATAATAAAATAGCCAATATTGAAGTTCCAATAGCTCTTTTTCCCACCACTCAAAAAACCTGAGGATTGATGCTCGAAAAGCGCTCTTTTACAATTTGAGCAAAGTTGCCGTTCTTCGTCTTCCATCCCGTCCATAGAGAATGCCAATTGGCGAAAATTTTCAGTGCCGCAATGTGGGCAGGTGCAATTGTAATCATTTTTATTAGTATACATTTTTTCTTTCACACATCAGGTAGTACAATTTTTGGATCAGTAAATCGTCCCACCGGTCCATCCATAGAATCCTCAGCCGGTATATAAATCATGAGTTCTTGGGAAAAACAAGCGCGGATGATGTAGCGGGCCACCCCCTCTATCCATTGCATACAACGGTTGGAACAGATAAAGTCGTGATGTGCTTGCGGAATCGTTTTGGCTGACATATACGGTAACTATGATATCAAAAGGCGAGCTGGTCGCTCCGGCCGGTTTTCACACCCATCCCAGGCATTGACCAGTGGTATGAGCAGCGAACTGTTGCTGGAGCGACAGGGATTTGTTCCAACACGCACCAAGCGTTTCGGCTGCCTGCGTTGGCTATTAAGGTTTGGTGCGTCCACAACCATGATTTTCCATGTCGAGGACAGCGTATGACGCTGCGGAATTGGAGGAGGCCCAATGGATGAAAACAGCGTTCGAACCTTAGGCCGTACCGGGCTTAAGGTGGGCCGGCTGGGCGTGGCTTGCAGCTATGGGGCGCCCACCGAGGCCTTTGAAGAGGCCTTTGACCACGGTGTGAACTACTTTTACTGGGGCTCCATGCGCAAGGCGGCCATGAGCCGGGCCATACGGAACATCATCGCAAAAGGGCAGCGTGACCAGCTGGTGATCGTTATCCAGAGCTACTCCCGATCGGCAATGCTCATGGAGCGTTTTTACCAACGGGCCCTCAAGACGTTGGGGATCGATACGGCGGATGTCCTTCTGCTCGGATGGCACAACCGGCCGCCCTCGCCGGGTATTCTGGAGCGGGCGTTGGCAATGAAAGAAAGGGGTATGTTCCGCTTTCTGGCATTGTCCGGACACCACCGTCCCCTGTTTGCAGAACTTTCCGGCGATCGGCGTTTTGATCTGTTTCATGTGCGCTACAACGCCGCCCACCGAGGTGCTGAAGATGATGTATTCAGCCGGCTGCCCGGGGTGGAACCACCGGGAATCGTCACCTATACCGCAACCCGCTGGGGGGATTTGCTTAAATCGAGCCGGATGCCGGATGGACAAGCCCCTATGAGCGCTGCCGATTGCTACCGGTTTGTGCTCTCCAATCCCAATGTGGATGTCTGTATGACCGGCCCTAAAAATTTAGCCCAGATGCGGGAGGCACTCAAGGCCTATGCGGCGGGACCGTTGTCGCCGGATGAGTTAACGCGGGTGCAACGGATCGGGGACCATGTTCATCGGCACCACCGTCGTTTGTTTGCATAGGCGATACACTCCAATCTTCAGGAATGGTCCGCAAGGTGAATCGTAAATTTCGGCAATGGGCATGCATTAAGATTGAAAGTGCACATATCCCTTGAGCTGAAACAGAACTCCCAACAGTTTTCATAATCGCAACGCCCCCTTTTATTTGCTAATTTGAAATACAATTGACAATTAGCAAGGATTTCTATATGGGTGATTTATGATTCCACGACATGCAAAGGATATTTTACTTGAACTTGCAAAAGGATATCCGGCAATAGCGATTACCGGTCCAAGGCAGTCGGGTAAAACAACTCTGGTAAAGCATGTCTTTAAGAACAAACCTTATGTTTCCCTTGAGAATCCCGATTTGCAGGAGATGTCTCGAATCGATCCTCGTGGTTTTCTTGATAGATATAAGAAGGGGGCTCTATTCGATGAGGTTCAGCGTTCGCCGCAACTTTTTTCATATCTTCAGGAAATAATTGATGAAAGTAACGAACCCGGACGTTTTGTTTTAACAGGATCCCAGCAATTCGGTCTATTTTCCGGGATTACCCAGTCGCTGGCGGGTCGAATCGGACTGGTTCATTTGCTGCCGTTTGCATACCATGAGTTATATTCACAAAAAGAGTATTCAGCAGACTCAAGCAATTTGGATCATGTGCTCTTTTCGGGGCTTTATCCGCCTGTACATGACAGAAAACTGGCGCCCAGCTTGTGGTATGGCAACTATGTTCAGACCTATATAGAACGCGATGTCCGGCAAATGGTCAATATCCGGGATCTGAACACGTTCCAGCGTTTTGTGAGATTGTGCGCTGGAAGAACCGGTCAGTTGTTGAATTTGTCTAATCTTGCCGGAGAGTGTGCGATCACGCATAATACCGCAAAAGCCTGGATATCCATTTTAGAGGCAAGCTACATTGTTTTTCTTCTTCAACCGCACCATGCGAATTTTAATAAGCGAATTATTAAAACGCCCAAACTCTATTTTTATGATACCGGACTAGCTGCATGGCTCTTATCCATACAAAACCCCGACCAGTTAAATATCCATCCAATGAGAGATGCTCTTTTTGAATCTTTTGTGATTGGTGAATTTTTTAAAGCACTTCTTAACCAGGGGATTAAGCCCAACTATTTTTTCTGGAGAGACCGCAGCGGAAATGAGATCGACCTTTTACAGGAGAGGGGAAACAAACTCAGACCCATTGAAATCAAATCAGGAAAAACGGTCAATCAGAATTTTTTTAATGGATTGAAGAGATGGATGTCAATTTCGGGAGATTTCGGAATCGATCCGACACTCATTTATGGAGGCGATACATCGTATAGGCAAAAAGAGTTTAAAATTATTTCATGGATGGATCGCGCCATCCATCAGCCCAAATAAACCCCATAATTGCATAAAAAAGATGGCAAAATGAAAAAAGAACTCGACCCGGAATATGCGTCCATCGCGGATGCCGGCTTTATAGCCAAATACCGGGCAAGCTGTTATTGCAAGGCGGTTCAGATTGAAGTGTGCGCAGACCCGGTAGACGCTAAAATATGCCATTGCCGGACATGCCAGCGCCTGCATGGGGCTCCGATGCAATGGGCGGCCATCTTCCACAAGCGGGATGTCAGGATAACCCAAGGTACGGAGCATCTAAAATTTTATAACAGCGAACAATTCATCAATAAAAGAATTCTGCCCTGCAAGGTGAGCTGCAGTTTATGTGGGACACCCATCGCAGATGAGGGGCGCCGGATGTGGCTTGCCTTTCCATCGCTCTTTGATTTTGGTTCTCCACCAAAGGTGCCGAAAGTGTTTATGCCAACCTGCCATATTTTCTACGGCTCAAGGGTTATCGACACTAATGACGGGCTGCCCAAATGGTCGGGTCATAAGAACAACTCGGAGAGAATGTAGTA
>JASFKE010000594.1:0-3550 GCA_050118795.1 Desulfobacteraceae bacterium
GCTCATGTAGTCGGACACAATGGCTGTTTTGGGATCGAAACCGGGCGCAGTGAGGTTGCGCAGCAGGTCCCGCTCGGTAAAAATACCCACATACTGCTCCCCCTCCTTGATCAATATGGCGCCGATGGCATTGTCCACCATTAATTGCACGGCATCAAAAACACTCTGGTCTTTTCGAACCCAAACGATATCACGTTTTTTTTCATTCAAAATATCCTCAGCTGTTTTCATGATCGTGGCCCTCCTTTCGCAAAAAACATTATCTTTCAGCTCATATAATCTGATCAAATATCTGTGTCTGTCAACCGGTACGCCCAGATAGATGATAACAGGGCCGGCAAATACCACCGCTGGAACAGCCGAACGTTTTTCACCATTTTTACAATTTTTTTTGCAACTGTGGGATTCATATAAAAATGAACATTCTTGGCGTTCTGTTAATTTCGGCCGGGTCCGACTGGTGGGGTGCGATGCACCCTTGCCTTTCGAACGGATAGTATCACATTGGCGACAAAAATCAAAAGCGCCCCAAACCATCCTGAAAGGGCGAGGGCTGGATCCGCGACAATTATTGGTCCCAATACAGCTGCCAGCAAAATGCGCGTAGAAGTAATAATACTGCCCTCTACGGCTGTCACATATCGAAACCCATAGGTAATTAAATACTGCCCGCCAACACCGAAAAGAGAACAAATCAACAGGTAGTAAAACTCTTTTAAATTCGGCAGATGGATATGCTCATGAAACGGGATCCACATCATCAAAGCGCCACCACCGAACATATAAAACAGTGTGGTTTCAGCCGAGTTGTACTTGCGGCTTAGATTTAGAAAAACAATGGCAAAGGAAGCCGCAATACCGGAAGCCAGCCCCCACCCATTGCTCCAATTCCAATCCACTCCGGCCGGTGCGATAATCAGCCAGATGCCGGCAAACGCCACCGGCACCACCCCAAGGGCAACACCGTCACGCTGGTCACGCAGGAAAAACCACGCTATCACTGCCACAAAGATGGGATAGGTCATGTTCAAAATGTTGGCGTTGGCCACTGTGGTCGCCTCCACCGCTTTATAAAAGCAGAAAACCGCCAAGGTGTTTCCCAAGGTGCGTCCCACAAGATAGCGATAACGGTCAGCGCGCAGCGAGCGCCTTTTAACCGCAATGGAGATGGCAACGATGATGAATCCCAAAGCAAATCGACTGAATGTAAAAAAGGCTGGTTCGATGATCACCGAAGAGTGGGCCCAGCGAATGGTGACCGTAGCCATATAAAAAAAGAAGGCGGATAAAAAAACCGCCGTCCACCCCATGACGATTTGAATCTGCATGACACTCCTGCAATAGTTGCACTGAAGTTCTATCACTCAAGTGCGTTGTATGACACCTCACGGAACGGATCAAGCATCTGACGGCACAAAGGGTTAAAAACCTTGTCAGCCTTTAATAGAGAGCATGCCAGAGATGTATCATAGGCGTTAACCACTTGGCGATACCCCCAGATCCACGGGACAAAAAAAGACTTTTACCCTGGCCGGCTGTATGGACATTTGTCAATATATTTAGTATAAGCCCGGTCGCAGTCAGATAGAGACCTGCAATTGCAGGAGCTGCCGGCCTCATACCAACGGGTTAATTCCAGGAGAAAATGATGAAGTTTAAAACCACCCTGATATTGGGAGCAGTACTGTTGTGCTTATGTTCCGCGAACGGCTTTGCCGGGGAAAAAAAATGGAAAAACGAAGCGGAACTTTCCTACGTCCATACCGGGGGCAATACGGATGTCTCCACATTTTCGTTTAAAAATCAGCTGAATTATCAATTCAATGAACGCTGGAAAAGCGCCTTGAAAATGAGTGCGATATACGGCCAGAGCGACGGGGAACGAACGGCGGAAAATTACAAGACCGTATTGCGCACCGATTATAAACTAAAAGAGAAACGATACCTCTATGTCATCGGCGGGCATTCAACCGACGAATTTGCCGGCATTGACAACCGATACTATGGCGGTCTGGGTGCCGGTTATCATTTTTTGGACGGCCCCAACCACTATTTTTCAAGCGAGCTGGGCCTCAACCATTCACTGGAGGAGTACATCGACGACACCCACGAAAGGTTTACCGATTGCCGGGCCTTTGCATCCTACGGATACGCCATTGGGGAAAACAGCCGGTTTTCCCAAGAGGTCGAGTATCTTTGCGACTTCTCGGAGGGCGACAACTACCGCATCAATTCAGAGACCGCCCTGAAGGTCGGGATCAACTCCATATTTTCCCTGAAGCTGGCCTATGAGGTCCATTTTGACAATGCGCCCACCCCCGAAACACTCAATAAAACCGATACCCGGCTCTACACCGCCATCACCGCCAGCCTTTGACCGTTTGTCTGCATAAAAAAGATGGTAAAAAAATGGCAAAGAGGATAGAAAGCCCTATGATTCAACAAAGGGGTAAACAACCGCCCTGCAAAGGAGTTTGATATGAAAATTGTGTCTATACGAATCGCGACCGCTCTCCTGCTCTTTGTTCTCTGCCCGGCGCTGGCATGGTCCGAGACCACCGCCTATATCCCCAGCTTTGACGATGATGATGTTAAACGCATTTTGGATTCCAATCAAACCAGCGTTGCAGAGGTTGATGTGTGCGATGGCCCCTATGGCGCAGCCGTAACACCGGACGGCACCAATTTGGTGTTGACATGTTCCACCGGCAACATCGTCACCGTGATCCCCACGGAGAACTTTGTCACCGCCAGCGCCCAGACCGACATAGATCTGGACGAAGAGGACAGCGATGATCACGAACCCCGGGGTGTGGCTATTGAATCCCAGGGGTATTACGCCTATGTGGCCAATTTTGCCAATGACACGGTGGACGAAATCAATATCAACTCGGCCTCGGTCGTCGACACCTTTGACGTGGGCGACGGACCATGGGGGGTGGCGGCCACCTACGACAGCGTGGAGGATGAGGTCAAAGTCTATGTCACCAACCACAATGACGACAGCGTATCGGTGATCAGCGGCACTGATATCGATACCATCTCTGATGTCGGGGAGGGCCCTGTGGGGGCCGCCTTGACGCCCGACGGCGGGACCCTTTTCGTGGCCAACCTGGAAGATGATACGGTGGCCGTTATCGACACGGCCGAGCTGGCCGTCACCGCCACCATCAGCGTCGGGGAGGAGCCATGGGGTGTGGCAGTGGCCGCCGATGGCGATTATGTATTCGTGACCAACAGTGAAAACGACACGGTCTCCTTGATCTCTACGGATACCCTTACGGTTTCCAGGACACTGTCTGTGGGCGACCAGCCAATGGGGATTGCCGCCCCGGTCAACGGTGATTTTGCCTATGCGGTCAACCAGACGGATGGAACCGTCAGTAAAATTACAACCGACGGAACAGTGACAACCATCGACAGCGCTGACCTCAACGGCGCCTTCTCACTGGGGGCGTTTATCGGTGGCAGCGCTCCTGACGCTCCCTCAGACCTGGAAGCCGTCATGGAATCTTCCAGCCAGATCCAGCTGACCTGGACCAACAATGCC
>JASFKE010000595.1:0-3541 GCA_050118795.1 Desulfobacteraceae bacterium
ATCGATGTGGGAGGTGCGTTCTTTTAGAACATATTAATTATATTAAAAATCAACCTAATCGTCAAAATATTTTAGCATAATCCCATAATGCTATAAAAATACCCATTAACTCACGATAGTTCAGATTTTTTCCTTTAAGCATCCTTGGTTGGCAACCCGCCTGGTTGGGGGTGCCTGTCACGCTGTTAATTGTTTGACATATCCCCGGGTGTGGATAGTATAATTCCTACACAGGCCCTAGATCTGCGATTTCAATACATTGCGTTGGGTTGTCCTCTATCTGGTCCAAAAAACATAAATTAGAAGGTCTGTCTATAATCGGTGAAGGATTGTATTAATGCAAAAAGAAAAGAGACGTAAGTATCGCCAAAGGTCTTTGGAAGATAGACGAAAGGTAAAAACCTTTTTGCTGGATGAGCGCCGTGTAGGCCCGTTTTGCCGGCGACAAGCCAATGCCACTTTGAAAAAGGGAAAAAGTGTGCCCAAATATTGGGATTGGCGGTCAGGTCAATGGCGGCCCATACGCCAAGGGCCCGCATAAAAGTAACCCTATAGTTGGAAGCGACCATAATAAAGATGGCAAAAAAGGTTAAGAGCCTTGGCTGTTTCGCCCTTAAGAGTTGTGCAACAATAGGGATAACTTCACATTTTCTAGTGTCACCGTACTTGCGCCGGAAGTTTCGCGAAAGCCCGCAATAATCAATAAGACTTTAAGATAATGTTTTTGACGGAGTTATCAGTCGTCGCGATGTTGGAAAACAGCTTCCTGCCTCTATCCTCGCCAAAAACATTATCTCAAAGCCTACATATGCCTTTGCTTTCGCGCCTTGCCAGACGAGTGCATATCACTTAACCCATTGGAAACATAAACCAGTCTAAAACCGGTTATTGTTTATAGAACCTCTCTTGGCCTTTTGCAGATAGCACCAATTCCGGATGATTTGTAGCGGGTCGATTGGGACTTGACCTTGGGTGGTGTTTCGGTGCATCTGTCATACGTCCTTAAACCAACAAAAGAAAGTGTCTTTATCATGATGATTGCCGAGATTTTAGCCACGGGTGACGAAATTCGGACCGGCGCATTGGTGGACAGCAACTCGGCCTATGTGGCAGAGCTGTTGGTACACAGCGGAGTTGAAGTGGCGCGTCATCAAAGCATCGGGGATGATTTGAGGGCGCTGTCCCAAATCATCGTCGAAATCAGTTCTCGGGCCGATATTGCCATTGTGACCGGTGGCTTGGGGCCCACCGTGGATGACCGAACGGCAGAGGCCGCAGCAGATGCGGCCGGTGTCGACCTGAAACTGGACCAGCGCGCCTTGGATGATATCACCCATTTTTTTAATGAGCGGGGAAAACCAATATCCAGCACCAATCGCAAGCAGGCCTTGATTCCCCAGGGCGGTAATGCCCTCTACAATCCTGTGGGCACCGCGCCGGGTTTCAGCCTTAAGATTCAGCGCTGTACCTTTTTCTGCCTGCCCGGCGTTCCCCATGAAATGAAACAGATGTTCAACAACAAGGTACTGCCCGAGATTGAAAAGATGCAAGGGGGAACACGCCAGTTCAGCCTGGTGCATACCATCTCCACCTTTGGTCTGCCCGAATCTGTGGTGGATGAAAAAGTGGCGCCCATCACAAGGGATTTTCCCGACATTACGTTGGGGCTGCGCGCCAAATTTCCTGAGATCCAGGTCAAATTCTATTTGCGGACATCCAATGAAAGGCAAGGACGGTCGATACTTGAAAAGGCCGACCTTTGGGCCTGCCAACAGCTGGGCCATTATATCTTTTCAAACACCGGCGGCACCATGGCCCAGGAGGTCGGCCGCTTGCTGCTGGCCAGGGGCGCCACCTTGTCCGTGGCGGAATCTTGTACCGGCGGTCTCATTGGCAACTGGCTGACCAATACAGCCGGATCATCCGATTATTTTCGGCTGTCGGCGGTAACCTATCACAATCATGCCAAGATGGCGGTGCTGGGGGTTTCTGAACAGATTTTGGTCGATTACGGTGCTGTGCATGAAACCACCGCCGGTCAGATGGCTGAAGGGGCCCGCCGCGCCGGTGACAGTCACTTTGGGTTGGCCACCACCGGCATTGCAGGGCCGGGCGGCGGATCAGCTGAAAAACCGGTGGGCACCGTCTGCATCGGTTTGGCCACGCCCGAAACGACGGTTACTCGTAAATTTCACTTTAGATTTGGCCGGCGTTTGATGAACAAGCGCATTTTTGCCATGGCCGCACTGGATATGCTGCGGCGCCATTTGATCGAAGAGGATTCAAGTCATCAATTATGAATCTTCTCTTTAGGTTGACCATGCCCCCAATTGGTAGGTATTGTATCATATTAGGATTGTCATCCTTGGTATCGATGGCGAGAAAATCCGACAGAAAGGAGGGTGCCATGACCGTAAAAATCTTACTTGAAAGGAAATTTAAAGAAGAACCTACTTTGGAGGAGATAAAAATAATCAACGAATTGAGAATCGGTGCAATGCATCAGCCCGGGTATGTTGGCGGAGAGACTTTGGTCGATTTAGATGATTATCGAAAAATTGTCGTCATATCGGTCTGGTCCAACAAAGCGGCATGGGAAAAATGGAAAAAATCGGATCAGAGACAAAAACTTGAGGCCAACCTGAATGAAAACTTGAAACAACGTCCAATCATCCGATCATTTATGTTGGGCGCCGATTACCTGGGAGATGTTTTCGAAGAGGTTGTGCACGACTCGGAAGTTAAATAAAAGGATTTTTGATCCGATAGAGAGCGCCAAAGAGACAGCCCGGGTTGTGATAAATGGTAATCAGAGAGAATATAGGCTTTAATGGTGCCCTAAGAGTCCGTTTTGGGGCTAATCTTGATGTCGATTATCCCGGCGAGGCCTTCAGGTGAGGTTGCGTATTCGATACGGGAGACCTTCCCGGCCGTAATATGCAACACGGTGACCCTGCCTTGTTGACGGGGAAACATGGCGGTATCTTGCTTTTCGTATCCAAGCAAAACCCGGTAGGGGTATTTGCGCATGGCCGGCAGGGCAAACATTCGCGCGATGAGCGTGGGCATACCACTGATATCGCTGATAAAGACAATGCCCCTGGCCGCCATCTCTGCCTTGTCGGTATGACTCAATACCTCATGCGCCAATTTGCCGGCCCCTTTGTCAGGCGCGAAAAGAACCACATTACGGCTACTCAGCGTGTGGCTGTCGCCATGTTGGTCTGGCAGGTTCAGCTCCGGAAGGTTTTCTCCTGTGGTCAGCGGGGCGGCTGAGGCGGTTGAGGAAAAAAACAGCAACACCACTGCCAGACTGAACACAGATTTCAAGATCACAATATTAAATCGGCACATAGCGTACACCCGAAAGATAGGAACTTGCTTTTTACGCGGCCGAGTATGACAAGGGAGCGGTTGTGTGTCAATAACTATATTAATACAACATGTTGGACAGCATCCCGTTGGATGGGGAGTACTTGTTGACCCACCATTGTCTCACTGTTGAAACAACAGTCACCGCAGGATAAATCCGTTTTTATAT
>JASFKE010000596.1:0-3541 GCA_050118795.1 Desulfobacteraceae bacterium
TGAGGCCATAAGCGTATACTACTATAGCAAAAATTCCAAAGCCTAACCCTACACAAAGTGCAAATATTTTCATGGTTCTATACCTCCTTATTTGACAATTATGCGATAGGAGATTAACAAAAACCCGTTTGCTCAATTATAATCCTTTGCATACCTTGATGAGATAATCTCATAAGGAATCCAGATATAAAATATCGGGAGCAATAAAAACAGGAAAACTAACGAGCTGAATAGAGCAGCTAAGGTTTCTGAAGTTATCGATCTCGTTTGATGGTCTCCTGGATAAGATGTTTAACACCTTTTGGACATTTTAATATATCATATCAGTATGAAAAGCTGTGATACAATCATTTGGTCCCCGGTATTTGGATAAAGCATCATAGAACTTTTCGAGTATATGGCAACATAAGTATTAGTGATGAGATCATAATGCAGGCCAAACAGGTTAGTGAGCCGGTTATAACAAATTTAAACAGAGGATCGAAAGTATATTCTGACATGAGTATGCTTATACCGACTAATGCCGGAGGATGAATAATATAGATCGTATACGCCCTCCTTGCCAGGAATCGAGTAATTATATTCGATGTATGCCAGTACGTGTGACTCAGCCATAACAAACCTAAAATGATACCCCAGGCTGTAAATGGATCCCACAACGCGTAAATTAAGGCATTCAAATTTAGTCCGCCTTCAAAAGATCCGGTGGCCGGCCCACTATAATTCATTAAAACCGGTAACGAACCAACCGTCACAAACGTCACAAGCAACCACGGTAGAGTATCCCTAAAATTAATCCGTTCAAGGACTTTTTGTCGAAAAGCCAGGCAGCCTGCAAAAAAGAGAAATATGTAACAGGGGAAATAGCCAAGGCTCAAACCTATTATTTCTTTGCCAAGCGGGATGGCCAGTCTTACCGTGAATGAAATAAGTCCCAGTAATATGGTGACTAATCCAAGCAGCACCCAACCTGGTAATGCGTGCTCCCTGGAAAAAAATTTGGGGGCAAACTTCCTGCAAATAACATAAACAACCGTGAGTAAAAGCAGGCTTTCCACGAACCAAAGTGGTCCCGGGCCAAATTCACCATGCATGGTCGCTTTCCACCATCCTGACAAAAATGAGCTGCCACTTGCGGTTGATACTAAAGCAGTGGTCAATGGAGATAAGATAAAAAAGTAAAATATAAGCGGTACACCAAGACGTAAACAACGACCTTTCAGGAAAACGCTGATTGGTTTTCGTTCATAAGACACTGCTGAAAAATAACCGGCCAATAAAAAGAAAAAACCCATGAAAAAGGACTGATTAATAATATTGAAAATCGCCAAGATTAAATTGGATCCGCCGGGGGTTTCCTTCCAGTACCAGGGACCGGGTCCACCGTAAGTTATTGATGTATGATGAAAAATTACAAGCCCAGTCAATAAAATGCGTATATGGTCGATGCTTGCGTTTCTATCCATGGATATTCTCTTTTTTAATAATTATGATTTAATTATTGCTTGAAGTGATCGGGCGTTTGCCTGGCGAACAGCTCCAATATAAAACCTTTGAGCACTGATGTGTTTTTTAGTTCCCTACCTATGGCCGAGAGTCCAAACCATCCGCATTATGGATGGTTGTTGATTTCTATGTCGACGGATATTGTTGGGTCAGCTTTCTTTCCAGTTGTTCGATCAGTTGCGCCGGGGTATTGTTCTTTAATATAGAATTGAATTGAACTCGGTAATTTTTAACCAGACTTAAACCGTCTTCCAAAAGAATGTCATAGATCTTCCACGAGTCATTGACCCGATGCATGCGATAGTCGATGGGGATCTCAAGGTTCTCCCGACGCAACCGGGTCCTGACGATGGCTTTTGATCCCTTAACCAGCTCTTTGTCAAAATCTATTTGTACCTGATTGAATTCACCCTGTAACTTGTTGATGTAAGTTGCGCCTAAAAATTTTGAAAAGACAGCCGAAAAACGTTTTTTCTCTTCCGGTGAAAAATTATTCCAGGGCTTTCCAACTACCCTGCGGCTGATTTCATCAAAATTAAAGATCGGACGCGCAATTCTCCAAATTGTATTGCGTTGGACCGCCTTTTTTTGTCCGGCTTTGTACGAAGGGTCATTTAATATCACGATAATTTGATCAAAAGATCTTTGCAAAGTTTTCACCGGACTCATTGTTTTGTTGGCTGCGATTGATAGATCTGCCGTCAGAAAAACGATACAAAGCATGATCAAGCAGTTTTTTGAGGCCATTTTCGTCTCCTACAATTTTATAGATTATTGTCTTATATATGGTCGACTGCACTTCTTATGTTTTTACGTGCATCAAATAGATGGATCAGAAAGCGATATCAATCTGCTAATCAGATATTGCCGACATTGAACTCTATGGGGATAAATTGCGTTTTTCCATTTCATCCAATACCGATTTTTCCTTCTGCATCAAACCATAAATCTCTCCTCCGACGAAATATGTCTGGTGTGAGATGATTTGCTGATTTCGAGGAGAATCTATGCGTTCATCCCTTCCAATACTGTTCTCAACATCTTTTATTCTATCATTGATTCCATAATAACAATTGATAAGCTCAGCATTCGACATGTTTTGAATATTATTCTTAAATCTTATTAGTTCCGAACTTGCACAATTGAAAATAAAGATGATGGGCGACAATAATAAGAGCAGTAAATATCTTCTCATGATCTGCCTTTTTTTACGTATAATTACAAAGGGCTATTAACGTTTATCGTTAGCCACCTGGTGCTTGAATGAAAGTCATTGTTGAGCTAATGCTCCGGGGATATTAACAAATTTGAGCAGCGCTCGGTGCAAATCTTTTAAGTCGATTGGTTTAGCCAAATAGTCGTCCATATCGGCAGCCAGACACTTTTCTTTCTCACCTTTCAGGGCATTGGCGGTCAAGGCAATGATTGGTGTTCGGTGATCGAATAATTGAGCGTTAGTTTCCCACTCACGGATTCTCCGGGTGGCTTCGTCGCCGCCCATGACCAGCATCTGGATGTCCATTAACACGATGTCGTAACGGGCGAAATAGTATCCGGTTGATGTGTTTTGGGGGCTGCCACATCCATACCCTTTTTCCGATTCCTGGCCGGCTCCACGTCAACCCGTCTTGTCCAGGTGCCGAAGCGCAGCCGATGCTGCAGGAGCCTCAGATCGCTTAAAATCGCCAGCAGGCTCGGGATAAGCACCAGCGTCAGCACTGTGGCGAATAGGACGCCGGCGGCCAGCGACAGCGCCATAGGAATTAGAAACATCGCCTGCATGTCCTTTTCGGCGATCAGGGGCAGCAGTCCGCCCGTGGTGCTGATCGTGGTAAGAAAAATCGCCCGGAATCGCCGCCCCCCCCCCTTGATGATCGATTCGAAAAACGCCATGCCCCCGGCGAGATTTTCGTTGACCCTTTCAATGAACACGATGGCGTCGTTGACCACGACGCCGGTAAGCGCCACGATTCCGAAGAGACTCATCATTGTCAGGTCGTAGCCCAGCAGCATGTGCCCGAACACCGCGCCAATG
>JASFKE010000597.1:0-3540 GCA_050118795.1 Desulfobacteraceae bacterium
GCCCAAACCACGCACCCGGATCATTTTCGGCACCATTTCCGGAGGGCTCAAGCACGGACAAACCCCAGATAAAGCGACATTGGGTTTGGAAATCCACAGCGACCTGGACAAGCGCGTGGGAAAGCTCTTTACGGACATCCGGGATATCGTAAGTGAATTGGCACACAAATTCGAAGTTGAACTCAGCCTGAAGATCATCAGCAGTGTTCGTGCGGCGCGATTGGATGAAAATCAAATGTTGGTCAAAAGCGCCACTTCAATAATGAAAAAGCTGGGCATACAGCCGACCATCGGACCCAGTGAATCTGAGTTGTCTATCTTCTTGTCCAGAAAAATTCCGGCGCTCACAGTTGGCATCAGTTATGCCAACTGGTATCAGGAAGCCGATGCCTCTATGCAGATCGAGCCCATATTCAAGGGAATCGCACAGATCGTCGGTATTTTGAACACCATTGACAGTGGAGCGTGCGATGAGTAACCAGTGGATGTCAGACAACACCTTTCATTATGCTCAATTCAATGATCTCAAGCACCTGGTAAGGCTAAAAGAGCAAAAAGGCGTCAAAATAAGTCTGTGCCTTCCTACGTTGAACGAGGCAAAGACCATCGCCAAAGAGATCGTCATTTTCAAATCGGAACTCATGTTGCGCTATCCGCTTCTCGATGAAATCGTGGTGATTGATTCCGGGTCGACCGACCAGACCCGTGAGATTGCTCGCGAGTTTGGCGCCGACGTCTACAAAGCGTCCGACATTTTACCCCACCTTAAACCTTTTGTCGGAAAAGGTGAAAACCTCTGGAAAGCACTCTACATCACGACAGGTGACATCATTGTCTATTTAGACGCGGATATTAAGAATATTCACCACCGGTTTGCCTATGGCCTGATCGGTCCGCTATTCCTCAACCAGGGGATAAAATTCTCAAAGGCATTTTACGATCGACCCATCGCCACCCATGGCCACAAAGTTCGGCCCACAGGCGGTGGACGGGTAACAGAGTTGGTTATCCGCCCCCTGTTTTCCCTCTTTTTTCCTCGACTCACCCAAATTCTACAGCCTCTGTCAGGAGAATACGCCGGCTACCGGGAAATCTTTGAAAAAATACCCTTTCCCATCGGTTATGGTGTAGAGACCAGTATGATATTAGATATATATCAAAAATGGGGGTTGGAAGTAATGGCCCAGGTAGACCTTGAAAAAAGGGTCCATCGCAACCAAGACACCAAAGCGCTGGGCAAGATGTCTTTTGCCATCTTAAAAACCTTCATCAACCGTCAAGAAGCCCTTGGCCTGGTTGACTTGAAAGAGTCCATGCACGACCAGATGATTCAATACAAAATTTCGGGAAATGATATTGAGCCGGATATTCTACAAATCAAAGGTTATGAACGCCCCCCAATGGTTGAAGTCCCGGAATACCTCAAAAAATTTAAATCTTGAATCCACTACCGTTAAAGGCCATGACTTTGAACTTTTATGCAACTAGATGGGTAGATATTATCGGTTGTCTCCGTTTATAATTCCACCCAGCGCCCCCAGGATGGATCCTTCGCCTTTGCTGCCGCCTCTTTGGGGCGCCGCTTGGAGCATTCGACCCGCCAATCGTGAAAAGGGCAAAGATTGCAGCCATACTTTTCCAGGCCCTTTTAAGTTTGCAAAAAAAAGACCTTCGCCGCCGAACAACGCCGTTCTAATGTTGCCGGCCTGCTGGATATCGAACTGCACACCGGGATCCAGGGCCACGATACAGCCGGTATCGACATGTAATACTTCACCGCTGTTTAGGGTACGCGAGACCACCGTGCCGCCTGCGTGCATGAACACGAGACCATCACCTTCCAGTTTCTGCATGATAAATCCTTCACCTCCAAAAAGACCGGTCAGAATTTTACGCTGAAAATGCAGGCCGATGGAGACCCCTTTGGCGGCGCATAGAAAGCTATCCTTTTGACAAATCAGGGTACCACCGATATCGCTAAGACGCACGGGTATGATATTGCCAGGATAGGGCGCCCCAAAGGCGATTTGGGCCTTTCCCTGGCCGGAATGGGTAAAGACCGTCATAAAAAGGCTTTCACCGGTAAGCAGCCGTTTGCCGGCACCCAATAATTTATCCATGAATCCACCGCCCCCTGAACTGGAGCCATCCCCAAATACAGTCTCCATGACGATACGGGCGTCTTTGTACATCATCGCCCCGGCCTCAGCTACCGCGCTTTCACCCGGATCGAGTTCCACTTCGACAAACTGCATCTCGGTTCCGATCACCTTGAAATCGATTTCATCGGATTTTGCGGGCAGGCCCATGGGCGGCGGCGTCAAAGCTGGCGGCGTCGTCAATTCATCAATTTCACGGATTGGCAGCCATTTTTCGAAACCGTCCCGCCACGCATGGCCATTGGGGTTTTTTTGAGCCTGGGCAACAGCCTGGCAATGGTCGAAGGGTCCCGTTTGATTGCCATCGTAACTTAAATACCACTGGTTCATATACTTCTCCTTCAAAAGTTCAGGGTTCAAACAGGTATGACGGATCACTTTGCAGCTCTTATTGTAACCAATATCGAAATAGAGTAGAGATACCATATAAGATCGGTTACACGCCTTAAAGGCTATATAATCCCAAAACGGTGAGCTTTGAAGGCAATATCAAGCCCCAATTCGAGGACAATGTCAATGACCAACTATTTTTTTGAACCCATTGGGTTTATACACTCTTGCTTCAAGGAAAAATTTGGTATCCCCCGACAGCCCGGTTTGGTCCCAAGCGCCACAGCGACACTTCAAATCGAATCATCCTATTGCCGCGCAGAGGCCTTCCGCCACCTGGAGACTTTTTCCCATATCTGGATCATCTTTGTGTTTCACAAATCTGTCCGCCACCAGTGGAGGGCCACCGTCCGCCCCCCCAGATTGGGGGGCAACCGACGCGTCGGCGTGTTTGCCTCCAGGTCTGGTTTCCGACCCAATCCCATCGGCCAATCCGCAGTGGAGTTGATCTCAATAAACAGGGGCAAAGGTAAAATCGAACTGAATCTCGGTGGCGTAGATCTTTTGGACGGCACCCCCGTGCTGGACGTCAAACCGTACCTGCCTTACGCCGATGCCATTTACAACGCCAAAGCCGGGTATGCCCATCAACAGCCGGTGGCCAAGTGGCCCGTCATATTTAGCGAAGAAGCGGCCCAAGCTTGCACTGATAGAGAAAAATCACGCTACCCCGGCTTGAAAAAAGCAATTACCGATCTGCTTGGGCTGGACCCCCGGCCGGGATATCGGGAAAACAGAGCATCACAGGGTCATGGCATGAGATTATGGGATTTGAATATTAAATTTCGATTTAACGCCGATCACATCATGGTAGAAGCAATTGAAATCCTCAGTTAACCCCCTTATGCAACTGTGGGGTTGAATAGGACTTGGGCGGGGCCCAATGAATCCGATAAATCACACCATTTTGATCATCGGAGACCAGAAGACTGCCGTCAGCCATTACTTCAACATCCACCGGCCGGCCCCATGCGCTATTGCCGATGCGCCA
>JASFKE010000598.1:0-3538 GCA_050118795.1 Desulfobacteraceae bacterium
CCCCTGCGGATCTCCAACAATCCTTGGATCTGCAGAGCGCGCAGGGCTTCCCGCAGCACCGGACGGCTCACGCCGAGCATCTCAGAGAGCTGGGTTTCGCTGGGAAGCGCCTGGCCCGGTGTGAATTCGCCGTTGAATATGGATTCTTTGATGGAACCCATGGCCTCCATGTACAAATTCTGGGGCCGGCCTATTTTTCGGATTTTTTGAGCCATCGAGTTCCGCCTGTTTTGCCGCGTAGGGTTAAGGTTTGGTTGACGCCGTATAGTGTGTCGCTGCGTTGATCGAGCGATAAAAAAAACTTGACACTGTTTAACAACTATTTTATGGAATGTCAAACGACAAACGTCATACGTTTGACATTATAAGCTTGACAGGCGCTGCAACCCACTTTGTGCAGCAAAACCGACTAGGAGGGATTATGTCTGAACTTCTCATTAACGAACCGGGCCGCAAGGCTCTGTTATTAGGCAATGAGGGATTGGTGCGCGGCGCCCTGGAAGCCGGGCTGGGATTTGCCAGCAGCTATCCGGGCACGCCGTCATCCGAGGTCCCCAACAACCTGTTCGCACTCAAGGAGAAAGCCGGCCTCTACATGGAGTTCGCCACCAACGAAAAGGTGGCCATGGAGGTGGCCGGGGCCGCTGCGCTTTCGGGTGTCCGAAGCCTGACGACATTGAAGCATGTGGGCATGAATGTGGCGTCCGATCCTATGATGACCCTGGCCTATACCGGTGTGACCGGTGCCCTGGTGATCTACAATGCCGACGATCCGGCCATGCACTCCAGCCAGAACGAGCAGGACAACCGCTATTTCGCCAAATTTTCGGGGCTGCCCATGCTGGAACCGGCCAATGCCCTGGAGATGAAGGAGATGACGGTATACGCCTTCGAGCTCTCCGAGCAGCTCCAGTTGCCGGTGATCGTGCGCTCCACCACCCGGGTGGCCCATTCACGCGGCGTTGTGGAGTTCGGGGAGATGAAGCCGATCGTCCGAAAAGGCGAATTTGTCAAAAACCCCAAGCAGTTCGTGGCTCTGCCGGCCACAACGCCGGCCATGCACCGCCTCTTGCTGGAAAAACAGCAAAAGGCCGAAGCGTTGGCCAACGAGAGCCGGTTCAACACCGTTGTGGGGCAGGGGGAGCTGGGGATTGTCTGTAACAGCGTCTCGCGCACCTATTGCGCCGATGCGGTGGCTGAATTGGGGCTTTCCGATAAGGTGAGCATTTTGAACCTGGGCTTTAGCAATCCACTGCCGGAAAAATGCGTCATTGACTTTCTGAAAGACAAAACCAAGGTGCTGGTGGTGGAAGAACTCGAACCCTTTTTCGAGGATGCCCTGCGTGTGGTGGCCCAGAAAAACGGGATTCAATGCGACATCGCCGGCAAGGGCATAGGCCGCCTGTCGCGCATGATGGAATACGATCCGGCCATGGTGCGCGAGGCCGTCTCCATTTACTTCACCGGTGAAAAACCGGCATCCAAAGCCCTTGACCTGACGGATCTTCCGGTCCTGCCCACCCGTCCACCCAATTTGTGTGCAGGCTGCCCCCACCGCATGACTTACAATGCCGTTAAACAGGCCGTGGGCGACAAGGTGATTTTTGCCGGCGATATCGGCTGTTACGGTTTGGGTTATTTTCCGCCTTTTCAAATTTCGGATTCGGCCATCTGTATGGGCGGCGCCGCCAGTATGCCGGCAGGTTACGCCACGGCCACCGATCAACCGGTGATCGGTTTCATCGGCGATTCGACCTTTTTCCACTCCGGCATGACCGGCCTGGCCAATGCGGTCTTTAACAACCATAAATTTCTGCTCATCATTTTGGACAACAGCATCACCGCCATGACCGGCCATCAGCCGACACCGGCCATGGACATCGAGCTTACCGGTCAGCCCTACACCCATATCGAGATCGAAAAAGTGGTCGAGGCGCTGGGCGTCAAACATGTCCAGGTGGTCAAACCCAAAAATTTGAAAAAGACCAAGGCGGCCGTAGAGGAGGCGATGGCCTATGACGGTGTGTCGGTCATTATCGCGCGCGAGCCTTGCCCGCTGCATGTGGGGCGCTTGAAAAAGAGAAAAGCAAAGGTTTTTACCGTAGACCAGGAAAAGTGCAAATTGCACAAGAATTGTCTGACCGAATATGCCTGCCCGGCGTTTTATGTGGAAGACGGCAAGGTCGACATCAACCCTGTATTGTGCATCGGATGTGCTGTTTGTTCCCAGATTTGTCCGGAACATGCCATCCGGCCCCGAAAAGGATAGGAGTCAAAAATGGAAACCAAACGTATTTTCTTTGTCGGTGTCGGTGGCCAGGGCAATATATTGGCCACTAAACTGATCGGCGAGGCGGCGCTGCTCTCCGATGTGCAGGTCAGCATCAGCGAGACCCATGGCATGGCCCAGCGCGGCGGGGTGGTTGAATCCACCGCCGTCATCGGCGGCGAGAGCCCCATTATTTCGGACAGCGAGGCGGATGTGATCCTGGCCTTTGAACCCCTCGAGGCCCTGCGCGCCTTGAGAAAGGGCAGTAAAGATACGGTGGTGATCACCTCCTTGTCCCAGATTCAGCCCTTTACCGTGGCCATCGGCAACGGCGAATATCCGGCCCGGGAGACGATCCTCGATCTGCTCAAAGCCAAGGCGAAAAAGGTGGTGGCCTTTGATGCCCTGGCCGAGGCAAAATCCGCAGGCAATCCCCTGGGTGTCAACATGGTGATGCTGGGCGCTCTAATGGCTGCGGGGGATATTCCGCTTACACAGCAATCGCTTCGCAACGCCATTGAAACCAGAACGAAAAAGGCGTTTGTCGAAGCCAACATGAAGTGTTTTGAGCTTGGCATGCAGGCCGCCAAAGAAGCCTGCGCCTGACCAAACTGAAAAACGCGGCCGCGCTTTGGGTGCGGCCGCACCTCTCACCGCCGGGTACAGGCTTTAAGATGATTCATTTGGCAAGGTTAGAGGGATGAAGCTGTATTTTACATGCCGCGAAGACCGATAACGCAGTCCAAATTAACTCTTTCAAGCCAATACAAGGGCTGCCGGAGGAGTGGGAAAATGGCGAATATAGACCATCAAAAAAATGATTCCGTCAATCTTGCCATCGATTTTGACGCCATCACCCAGCTTTTTAAGCAGGCCGACCAGCAGGGCCGCGACTATCTCTTCGAGTACGAAACCTACGCTCTGTTGCAGCGGTCGGGGGCCGAAACGCCCCCGCGAACCAATTTGCTGGTCAAAGGATCGCGCCCGTCGGATGAGCAGTTGACGGCCATGCCGGGCGACAAGGTGGTATTGAAGATCGTCTCGCCGGCCATCATTCACAAGACCGAAGTGGGCGGTGTGAAGGTGGTGGACAAGAGCCCGGAAAAGATCCGCTCGGCCTGGCGCCGCATGATGTACGAGGTACCCGAGACCTATGCGGCCATGATCGAGCGCAATCCGGCCCACGCGGCGGAAGTCTACCGGGGCCTTAGCGGCGAGCAGCTGCAGCAGGCCATTGCCAGGGATATCCGCGGGGTGTTGATGGTACAG
>JASFKE010000599.1:0-3529 GCA_050118795.1 Desulfobacteraceae bacterium
CCCATAGTGCGCGTAAACTTGGCCACCGAGACCTTGCGAATGAGTATGCCGACCACAGGCATTCTGAGGGCCAGGGCGTCAACGGTCAATCGGCCTCTTTCCGTCTTATAATATCTGGTAAAGACGATGAAAAAAAGAACAGCCCCAATGATGATCCAATGGATCTTCGCTTTGATAAATTCACTAAAGCTGATGGCGATCATGGTCGGCCCCGGAAGCGGCATGCCGGCATCATTAAACATTTTCTGAAAAACAGGGATAACAAATACCAATAACACTGCAACGACGACAGTCGCCACAAATATGGTTATGGCCGGGTAGACCATGGCGCCTTTGACCTTGCGTTTGAGTTTTGCAGCCTTTTCAAGATAAGAGGACAAACGTTTCAAAATAACATCAAGAATACCACCGGCCTCACCCGCGGCGATCATATTGACGAAAAGGCTGTCGAAATGCTGGGGATAGCGTTTCAAAGAATCCGCTAATGTCGTTCCGCCTTCAACGGAATCTTTAATCGCTTTTATCATCTTTTTAAGGGTCGGATTTTCTTGCTGGGCCTGAAGAATATCAAGACACTGGATAATCGGCAAACCAGCATCGATCATTGTGGAAAACTGCCGGCAAAAAACAATAATATCTTTTTCTTTGATTTTGGGTTGCAGGAAAGCAACATTTTCAAAAAGATCTTTGGGTTTTTTCTTGATTTTGCCGGGAATGATTCTAATGCGATTTAAATGCGCCCGCACAGCATCCTCGTTGGGTGCTTCAAACTCGCCCTTTTGGATTTGGTTGCTTCTGTTTTTCCCTTCCCACAGATAAACCGGCATAATAATCCCCCTAGTTATCTAACAATATACAGGATGAGTCACTTCGACGGTTTCGTATCCGACTGTTAGGGTCATATTTTTTGCATAAAACGGTTGAAGTTAGATCCAATGTTTTTATGATCAAATATATAACACTGCCTTTGACGAACCTAGTGATAATGGCGTAACTTACCGATAATTTTTTATGATTTTGGTACCATAAACTCAATCAAACGACAACAGATTTATTCTAGACGCAATTTTCCGCCCAGATTAACCGTGATAACCGCCATATCCATCCACACCTATCTGCCCACAATTTTATGCAATCAATGTGCCGATCCGGCAGCAAAGTAAAAAACAGATCAAATCCGAAACCTGAATCGAACAACATCTACCCCCAATTATGGTTTTCCCATATCATAACCAGAGGATAGACCTTGCCAAAGCAGCAACGATAAAGGTATGGTTGAGCGACCGATAACCTGGATTGGAACCGATACACCAATGACACGTCATGACCGCCAAAAATCTGTCGACCTATCCATTTCCAACAATGGAATTACGGTGATTACGACCCATATTAATGCCGATTTCGATGCCATGGCCTCCATGCTGGCGGCACAAAAGCTCTATCCAGATGCATTGGTCGTATTTCCAGGGTCCCGTGAGAAGAATCTGAGAAACTTTTTCATACAATCGATGGTCTATCTTTTTAACCTTGCCCAGGTGAAAGATATCCATATGCCTGAAGTCCAACACCTGGTGCTGGTGGACACCCGTCGCATTGATCGAATCGGCAAGCTCAGCGATATCTTAAAAAACCCCAATGTCACCGTACATATCTATGACCATCACTCAAAAAAAACTGACGATATCAAAGGCGATGTCGACGTCTATCGACAGACCGGCGCCACAGCGACATTATTAATAGAGATCATTAGAGAGCGGCAAATCCCCATCTCACCGGAAGAGGCAACCATTATGTGCCTGGGGATATATGAAGACACCGGTTCGTTCACCTTCTCTTCCACCACCCCGGCAGACTTGCAGGCGGCTGCCTATTTGATCTCCATGGGGGCCAACATCAACGTGATCGCCAATTTGATCACCCGGGAGATAAGCCCGGAACAGGTCGGCTACCTCAATGACCTGATCCAGGCTGCCGTGAGATACAACATCAATGGCGTTGAAATCATCGTCACCACCATTCGCATGGATCACTACTTGCCTGATTTTGCCTTCCTTGTTCACAAAATGGTTAAAATGGAAGAAACCAATGCCATCTTCGCCCTGGCCATGATGGAGAGCAAGGTTTACGTCGTGGCCCGAAGCCGCACAACAGAAGTGGATGTCGGCACAGTTTTAAGCGCTCTCGGTGGCGGCGGACACCCGTCGGCGGCCGCAGCCTCCATTAAAGGACAAACGCTGACCCAGGTCGAGCATACATTGCTAAAAGAGCTCTCAAAAGGCATCGAACCCCAACGCCAGTCACGGCAACTCATGTCTTCTCCACCCATCTGTGTGGGCTGCAACGTTACCTGCGCTGACGCAAATGCCCTGCTAACCCGTTACAACATCAATGCCCTTTTGGTCACTGCCGAACAAAAAAGAGCACAAGAGCTACTGGGGTATATCACCCGCCAGGTCATAGAGAAAGCCATCCATCACAATCTTGGCCATGCACCGGTCAAAGACTACATGACAACAGAGATCCAGGTCACAGCCCCGGACGCCGACCTGGATGAGATTCAAGAAAAAATCATCGGGCACAAGCAACGCATATTGCCAGTGGTGTCGAAGGATAAAATCCAAGGGGTCATTACCCGAACAGATTTGCTCAATGTTTTGGTGCAACAGAGCCAGCTCACCCTGGACAACTCCCCTGACCCGCTCAAAAGCCACACTCCGGCCCGCACGCGGAACATCACCAATCTCATGCGGGAAAGGCTACCCGCCCAGATTTTGAATACACTGCGAAGGATCGGACAAATAGCGGATCAATTGGGGTTCCAGGCATATGTGGTGGGAGGATTCGTCAGGGATCTATTCTTATACCGCCGTAACGAAGATATTGACATTGTCATCGAAGGGGACGGCATTGCATTTGCCCGGACCTATGCCAAGACATATGGGGCCAGGATTCACTCCCACAAAGCATTCGGCACGGCGGTGATAATCTTTGATGACGGTTATAAAATCGACGTGGCCACCGCACGGCTGGAGTATTATCGATCACCGGCTGCATTGCCGGACGTGGAGATGAGTTCCATTAAACAGGATCTGTTTCGCCGTGATTTTACCATCAACACCCTTTCGCTGCACCTTAACGAAAACCATTTTGGATATCTGATCGACTTTTTCCAGGCCCAAAAAGATATCAAGGATAAAGCCATTCGGGTCTTGCACAATTTAAGTTTTGTGGAAGACCCGACACGTGTATTCCGGGCGTTGCGTTTCGAGCAGCGGTTTGGATTCACCATCGGAAAATTGACATCCAATTTGATCGAAAATGCGGCAAAGATGGATTTCTTCAAACGCCTGAGCGGACGCCGAACTTTCTCAGAAATCAAGCAGCTGCTGGAAGAGGAGAATCCAACCCCCGCCATTATCCGCATGAAGGATTTTGACCTGCTCAAGGTCATCCACCCCTCCATCAAGCTCGATCGGAAACTCATATATTTGCTAAATTCAGTAAAAAGCGCTCTGGCCTGGCATGACCT
>JASFKE010000600.1:0-3527 GCA_050118795.1 Desulfobacteraceae bacterium
TACTGTTGCCGTTCAACTATTTTCTGGCGGCATTTGTGCTACTGCTTTTCATCGTGCTTTGCTTTACGGCGCCATTTCTTCCCGGATTCAGTTTTTTCCTGCCCATTGTCAGTCGCGGCCGATCCGACCGAGGCACCGTTGCAGTGACTTTCGATGACGGTCCCGACCCGGCATCGACTCCGAAGCTGCTGGCACTTCTTTCAAAATATGAAACCAAGGCCACTTTTTACGTGACCGGTCGCCGGGCCGAACAGTATCCCCACCTGGTCCGGGAAATCGTCTCTTGTGGCCATACCATCGGAAACCACACTTACAGCCATGACAATTTCATCATGTTTAAGAGTGAAAATACATTGAAAGAAGAGATCCAAAGGGCCCAGCAGGTGCTGCATCGCCTTGGTATTTTTCCGTGTACCTTCAGACCGCCCGTGGGCGTTACAAGCCCCAGACTGAACAGCGTTCTCAAGCAATTGAATATGTACGCGGTAAATTTCAGCCGACGGGCAGGCGACAGGGGAAATCGGCAGGTCTGTCACCTTGCCCAAAAAATTATAAAAAACCTGCGCCCGGGGGACATCATCATGCTGCACGATATTCCTCCCCGGAAAAAAAAGATGGATCGACACTGGCTGGTCGAAGTCGAACGTTTGCTCAAAGGCATTGGAGAGTTGAACCTCAAGATAGCACCATTGGCGGAACTCATCGATCGTCCGGTCATGGCGGATTCGGAATCCGATAGAAAATAAAATCAAATTTTTCAAACGGTCCCTTGAATTAGGAGGGTTTCAAATGCCCCACCTGTCACGCCATAGCGAAAAAGCAGTGATCATCGGATCAGGAATGGGCGGCCTGAGCATGGGCATCATCCTTTCCAAACTGGGTTTTGACGTAACCGTTGTAGAGAAAAACACAGAGCCCGGCGGTATGCTGCGAAGCTATGTCCGCCGGGGAGTGCACTGCAACGTCGGCCTGCACTACTTAGGGGCGTTGGATAAGGGGCAGGTGCTCAGGCGTCTATTCGATTTTCTTGGCATCACAGCAAATCTACCGTTGGAACCCATGGGGATCAATGCACCTGTGGACCGCTACT
The DNA here is from genome assembly GCA_050118795.1 of Desulfobacteraceae bacterium. GTDB lineage: Bacteria > Desulfobacterota > Desulfobacteria > Desulfobacterales > Desulfosarcinaceae > JARRKU01. The sequence continues at coordinate 1,091 of JASFKE010000600.1, forward strand.
ATTTCAATAATGCCGGCGCCGGCCCCAGACAATTTGACGTGCCCGTGGGACTGAATGCCTATGAAGAGAACTTAAAGCGATCCTTTCCCAAGGAACACAGCGCCATCATTGGTTTCATGAAGCTCCTTCGAAAGAGCTCTTATGAACTTAATCAACTTGAATTTCTTTTCGGCAATCCTTCAGCAGTCGATATGGTAGATCAGAGCGAACCGCTTTGGCATCTGTTGGACCGGCTGGGATGTTCATCCGGACTCAAGAGCGTGCTGGGCGTCCCATCGGTGTGGTTTGGCGTACCACCGGACCGATCCCCCCTGTTCTTGCACACCATGACCCTGGCCAGTTATCTGGCTTCGGCCTGGCGACTGAAACACAACGGCGCGCATATGGTGAAGGTATTGGTTCAACGGTTGGCGGATTTAGGCGGCAGAGTCGTCTGCGGCCACGCCGTCAGCCGTATCAACGTTCGTCAGGGATTTGTCTCGGGCCTCACCTTGGAAAACGGGGAGCAGTACGATGCGCCGTACGCGATCGGTACGGCGCACCCAAGCGTTGTGGTGGATCTGTTGGGGCGGGAAAATGTCAAACCCTCTTACAGGCGCCGAATTAAGGGGCTTGTCAATACAGGCGGCATGTTTGGGGTCAATGCCATCTTGCCCGCCCATAGCCACTGCCCCTTGCCCTATAACACGTTCTCCATAGATACCGATGCTTCAGGCAAAGCCCGGAACGTGATCTATACCCAGCTACGCGCCAGCGGGCGGCCCGGAGCGCTTCTGCTCTCTCTGATCACCAAAGGGCATGATGCGTTGTGGCGGCCATGGGATGAAACCAACAGCGGCCGGCGCGGCAAAGGCTATAAGGCGGCAAAGAGAGACCTTGCCCGCGCCCTTGTAAAAAAAATCGAGCCGGTCACCGGCCCATTAAAAGGACTGGAACTGATCGACACCTACACACCGCTGACCATTCGGGATTGGGTCAACAGCCCCTATGGCTCCGCGTATGGTGTAATGAGATCGGACACCCAAATGTTATCCGCGGCCCTGTTGAACCGAACCAAGATCAAAGGGCTCTACCTGGCCGGCCAGAGCGTGATGGCCCCCGGTATACTCGGAGTCATACTCGGATCTTTGGTCACCGCCAAATTTATGGTGGGGCCGGAGCGTTTCAGCCGTGACGTTCAACTGTGATCTTCCAATGAAAGCGATGATCCTATTGGCAGCAATCGGTTTGGCGGGTTTGGTTGCGCAGTCGGCCGTTGCCGACACCGAAAAAGAGGGCGGCATGCGTGCCAATACGAACAGCTTACATCGTCATGTGGCTTTTCTAACCTCCGTGGATGGCTATCGCCACTATGCCAACCTTCAGGGGCTGCAGCGTTGCGCAGACTATATACGTTCGGAATTTCTCAGCGCCAACGGCCGGGTCTCTGCTCAGGATTTTCAGGCCCAAAACAACACCTATCAAAATATCATCTGCAGCCTGGGCCCCGCCAAGGGCCCGAGAATCATCGTGGGCGCTCATTATGACGTCTGCGGGCCACAGCCGGGGGCCGACGACAATGCCAGCGCAGTGGCAGGTCTGCTTGAGATTGCGCGCTTGATGGGCGCGCGGGGGGATCCGCTGAAATATCGGTTGGACCTGGTGGCCTACTGCCTTGAAGAACCGCCCTTTTTCGGGACATCCGCCATGGGCAGCTACTTCCATGCGCGAAGTTTGCGCAAGCAGAAGGTGTCGGTCAAAGAGATGATCTGTCTGGAGATGATCGGCTTCTTTTCCGAACGCGAAAATTCGCAACAGTTTCCGATGGCTCTCATGAAGTGGTTCTATCCCAACAAGGCAAACTTTATCGCGGTGGTGAGCAATCTGCGGAATTGGCAATTGGTACGTCTGGTTCAACATGACATGGACAAGGCAACGGATTTGGAGGTCTGCATGCTCAGTGCGCCCGCCCTCGTCCCCGGGGTGGGACTTTCGGATCATTCAAGCTATTGGAAATTCGGGTTTCCAGCCGTCATGATTACGGATACGGCTTTTTACCGCAATCCAAATTACCATATGCCCAGTGACACCATCGAGACCCTGGATTTTGAAAAAATGGCCGAGGTCGTCAATGCCATTGTCTCCCATTTAGTCAATCAGCAATCCAGATAACCCCAACGCTGCAAAAGCCTTTAGGGCGCCAGATCCTGCGTTGGCAAGGGTTTGCAACTTTTGCAGCGTTGGGGTTAATTCCTCTTCAATCACAGCCAGTCAATAGAGTTTTTAAACCGCATCTTTGATGTATGAGCCGTAACCGGCGGGGGACTCCAATGCCTCGCCGCACAGAGCGCCAATGGACTGAATGGCTTTTTCCACCCGCTGGTTCCAAAATCCGGAACTCAGGCGCATGCAATTCGTATATTTGGGTTTGATGGAAAAAAGGTGCCCGGGTGCGATC
>JASFKE010000601.1:0-3522 GCA_050118795.1 Desulfobacteraceae bacterium
CATCGCCAGAAAAATCGATGTGAACGGCATCGTTCAGGGCGTCGGCTTTCGTCCCTTTGTCTATCAATTGGCCCAAGGGTATCAACTGTGCGGGCAGGTCTCCAATACCCCCGCCGGAGTGGCCCTTCATGTGGAGGGCGCACCCGATGACGTGGATGCATTTATCTGCGATTTAGGGGACAAACCTCCGCCGCTGGCCCACATCGTGGAAATTGTCGCCCGGGAAGTATCACCCCGAGCCTACGATGGCTTTACCATCATCGATAGCCGGGGGGGGGATTGCCGGTCCACTCTCATCTCCCCGGATGTTGCCGTGTGTGACGACTGCCTGGCCGAAATGTTCGATCCCCGGGATCGCCGGTACGGTTATCCATTTATCAACTGCACCAATTGCGGTCCCCGCTACACCATCATTGACGACATCCCCTACGATCGCCCCAAAACCGCCATGCGGCATTTTGTCATGTGTCATCGCTGCCAGGCGGAGTACGACGATCCCGACAACCGCCGCTTTCATGCCCAACCCAATGCGTGCCCGCAGTGCGGCCCCCAGGTGTCGCTCTATGAGGATCGACATCGCCTTGTTGAGACGATGGACCCCATCGCCCAATCCGCCCAATTGATTAAATCCGGACAGATTGTGGCCCTCAAAGGGTTGGGCGGCTATCATCTGTGCGTGGATGCCCTCAACGACCAGGCTGTCGAGCGGCTGCGGGAGCGCAAACACCGGGAAGAGAAACCATTGGCGGTCATGTCAACCGACGTGAAGACCGTTTTGACATATGCCCACGTCACAGCCGAAGAGAAGAACCTGCTCTCTTGCATTCAACGCCCCATTGTACTGCTGGCCAAAAAAAGACCTGAAAAACTGGCCTTCAGCGTCGCACCCCGCAACCGGTACTATGGGGTCATGCTGCCCTATACGCCTTTGCATTACCTGTTGCTGCAGCACGGTTTTACGGCCCTGGTGATGACCAGCGCGAACCTGAGCGACGAGCCCATAGCCATAGACAATGACGATGCTTTTGAGCGTTTGAAAGATATCGCCGATTACTTCTTGATTCACGATCGCGATATCTATCTGCGCAGTGACGACACCATCGTGCGCCGGGCCGGTGGTCAGACGCGTCAGATCAGGCGATCCCGCGGCTTTGTGCCCATACCGATATTTTTAAAAACGAAAATTCCCTCCATTCTGGCCTGTGGGGCCGAGCTCAAGAACACGGTGTGCCTCACCAAAGGCAATCAGGCCTTTGTGAGCCAGCATATCGGGAACTTGGAAAATTTGGCCACCGAGAAATTTTTCCAACTGACCATCGACCACCTCCAACGCATATTGGATATCGAGCCGGAGCAGGTGGTTTGCGATCTGCACCCCGATTACCTGAGCACCAGGTGGGCCAGGTCACACCATGGAGCGGCGCTGCAACAAGTGCAGCACCATTTCGCCCACGTGGCCGCCTGCATGGCGGAGAACCGGATAGAGGACCCGGTCATTGGATTGGCCTTTGATGGGACCGGATATGGTGCGGACGGAACCGTTTGGGGCGGCGAGGTTCTGGTGGCCGATTTGGCCGGTTATCGACGGGCCGCCCATTTTGAAACGGTCCCCATGCCGGGCAGCGCCGCCGCCATCAAAGCACCTGTTCGAATGGCGCTGGCCTATTTGCATCACGTCTATGGCAACGGTTTATGGGACCTTGGCCTTCCGGCCATCTCGGCCATGGATCGCAGCCAGGCCGAGGTCATTGTGCAGATGTGCAGACGCAAGATCAATGCGCCGATGACCTCCAGCCTGGGGCGTCTTTTTGATGGCGTGGCCGCCATCATTGGTTTGCGGCACAGTGTGGCTTTCGAGGGGCAGGCCGCCATGGAGCTGGAGATGATCTCCGATGAGGCCAACCATGAACATTACAGCTTCCAGTGGCAATCGGGCGCCGGGGGCCAGCAGATCGCCCTGGCGCCCATCATCGAGGGGGTGGTGGACGATGTGCGCAGCGGGGTGCCCGCTTTTATCATCGGGCGAAAGTTTCACAACACCCTTATCAATGGATGCGCAGATCTGTGTGCTGCTGTCAGCAGCGAATGCGGGCTGAACCAGGTGGTGCTCAGCGGCGGCTGTTTTCAAAACAGGCTGTTGCTGGAAGGATTGACACAGGCCTTGACCCAAAAAGGATTTGAAGTGTTCAACCACCGGCTGGTGCCCGCCAACGACGGCGGCATCTGCCTGGGGCAGGCTGCCATCGCCGGGGCTTTGGCTGCCGGAAGAGAAAGTAAGGTGACCTAACCATGACCATTGCCTATGCACAGGAGTACCGCGATCCCGCCATTGCCCAAAGCCTGGTCCGCCAGCTCAATTCAGTCAGTACAAGGCCCATTCGCCTGATGGAGGTGTGCGGAACCCATACCATGGCAATCTTCAGACACGGTATCCGCGCCTTGCTGCCCGACACCATTACCTTGCTCTCCGGCCCCGGTTGCCCCGTATGCGTGACGGCCCAGGGTGATATCGATGCATTTGTGGCCCTGTCGCGTCGTAAAGATGTGACCGTGACCACCTTCGGTGATTTGATGCGGGTACCCGGAAGCGGATCTTGCCTGCAGCGGGAAACCGCCGAAGGGGCCGATGTGCGGATGGTCTACTCGCCAATGGATGCGGTCAACCTGGCATCGGAGCTGCCCCAGCGGGAGGTGGTTTTCCTGGGAGTCGGCTTTGAAACCACCGCACCCACCATCGCTGCGGCCATCCTGACCGCCAAAAAGAAGCAGCTTAAGAATTTTTCCGTCTATTGCGCCCACAAAACAGTTCCGACGGCCCTCGAGGCCCTGATGGACAATCCCAGGGTGCGGATCGACGGCTTTTTACTGCCCGGTCACGTCTCGGTGATTATCGGTGTGGATGCCTATGGGCCCTTTTTCGATCACTATCAAACGCCCAGCGTCGTTGCCGGGTTTGAACCGGTGGATGTGTTGCGGGGGATTTTAGAGCTGGTCACCATGTTTGAAAAAGAGCGGCCCGGGCTTGGAAATGTCTACCCCAGGGCCGTTACCGACCAGGGCAATCCCCAAGCCCGGCAGGTCATGGCCACTGTTTTTGAACCTTGCGACGCCCTGTGGCGCGGGCTGGGGGTCATACCCCAAAGCGGCCTGTGCATGCGTGAGGGGTTCGCTGAGTTCGACGCGGTGCGGCGGTATGATTTAAAAGTAGTTGAGAGGCCCGACCCCAAGGGGTGTGCCTGTGGTGAAATTCTTTCCGGTATCAAGACGCCGCTCCAGTGTGCCCTGTTTCGCAAGCTGTGTACCCCTGTGAATCCGGTGGGGCCTTGTATGGTGTCTAGTGAGGGAACATGCGCCGCCCACTATCGCTACTCGGTGTAAGCGCCCCAGGGCCCCATATCCTTCGTTGCCGGGGGATCGCAGTAGTGGGACTACGGCTTCACCCCCGGTCGCCTTGACTATGGGGCCCTGGGGCGCTTACACCCGTGCAGTGATGGTTTGCAATGCTGTCTTCAGTGACAGTTG
>JASFKE010000602.1:0-3509 GCA_050118795.1 Desulfobacteraceae bacterium
CAACCAAGGTGATCTTCTTGCCCCTGAATTCGTCTTTGAGGTATTGGGCCAGTTTGCGTGCGGCCATGAGATTGTGAGCTCCGTCCAGTATGACATAAGGACGCTCAGAGGCCACCTCGAGGCGTCCGGGCCATTTTGTCAGCTTTAGACCTTTAGCAATGGTATCACTGGACAATTCGGCCTTTCCACTTTGTGACAATGTCTCACATGCTGCCAATGCCAAAGCGGCATTGTCAATCTGATGTCGGCCGCTTAAACCTAATGTTATATTACGAAGTGTGTGGTGCATGCCGAAATATGATAGCCGCTTTTCACCCAAACGGCGGCAACGAAAATCACGGCCTTTTAGATATGCCGGCGCCCTGCGCTCGGCGGCTTGTTGCAGGATAACCTTGCGGGCACTGGGTTGACTAACGCCTGTGATCAGTGGGGTATTCGCCTTTATAATGCCGGCTTTTTCACCTGCTATGGCAGCCAGTGTCGTACCCAGATATGATTTGTGTTCCAGCGAGATGTTGGTAATAATCGTCAGTTGCGGACAAACGGCGTTGGTGGCATCCAGTCTTCCCCCCATCCCTGTTTCGATGACTGCCCAATCCACCTTGCGACGGCTGAACGTATAAAGCGCCATTGCCGTGGTAAACTCAAAAAAGGTAAGCCCGCGCTCGGGTTGAGGTGCTTGTTGAACCTTCTCGTAGGCCGACATAATCTCGTCATTACCAATGGCCTGGTTGTTAATACAAATTCTTTCGTTAAAGTGTTCCAGGTGAGGGGATGTGTAACACCCTACACGATAACCGGCGGCATGCAAGATGGTCGACAGCATGGCTGCCACAGACCCTTTGCCATTGGTGCCGGCAATGTGGATGATTCGGTAGTCGTCTTGGGGTTTTCCCAGGTAAGCCAACACAGCGGTGATGGATTCGAGCCCCAGCTTTATGCCGAAACGTCGTAAACCATACATGGCTGACAGGCATTGCTCGTATCGTTTGTTTGCCACAGCTGCCTCCTGACGGGGACCGGCTGGTTAGAAGCACACAAAAACCCGGCCCTTGTAATGGCTAAGGGCCGGGTTGAGGTGGCATGCAGTGGTTGATGTTTACCTGTATCTTTTACGTCGGGCTGCCGCGATACGTTGACGCCGCAAAGCTTCGCGTTGTTTGCGGCGACGGTATTCGCTCGGTTTTTCGTAGCTTTTTTTAAGCTTGAGACGTTTGAACAGGCCATCATTTTGAATTTTCTTCTTTAAAATTCGCATGGCCTTTTCAAGATCGTTGTCTTGGACTCTAACCGTGATTTCCTTCAACCTGACTCGCCCCCTTCGTTCCATCGACGGTTTTCGATTAACCGAATTAAGATGGTTAGTATCTTTCGTATAGTATCCTATAGAACCATATGTTGATTAAAAAGGGCTCTATATCTCTATCCTTTGCCGATTGCAACCTAAAAATTTAGTAATTTGGTTGACATAATACCATCTTTTGATAATAGTTTAAACCTTTTTGATTTAACGACAAAATTGAAATTCATATAAACCCATATTAATCTTTGCGAGGAGGTAACATGCGTCTGATTTTACTCGGAGGCCCGGGGGCAGGTAAAGGTACCCAAGCCAATTACATCAAAGAAAAATACCAAATACCTCAGATTTCAACAGGAGATATGCTCCGTGCGGCTGTCAAGGCCGGTACCGAGCTTGGAATGAAGGCAAAAGAGTACATGGATTCAGGCGGATTGGTACCTGACGAAGTGATCATTGGTTTGGTTAAAGAGCGCATTCAGGAAGCGGATTGCGAGAAAGGGTTCCTTTTCGATGGGTTTCCACGCACCATACCCCAAGCCGATGCCATGAAAGAGGCCGGCGTCGCCATCGACGCTGTTGTTGAGATCGACGTTCCGGACGAAGAGATCATCAAGCGAATGAGCGGTCGTCGAGCCCATTTAGCCAGTGGGCGAACCTACCATATTATTTACAATCCACCCAAAGTTGAGGGAAAGGACGATGTCACCGGTGAACCTCTGGTTCAGCGTGATGACGACAAGGAAGAGGTCGTAAAAAAACGTCTGGATGTTTACCATGCCCAAACCGAACCGCTGGTCGAGTACTATAAAAAATGGGCAGCTACCGCTGAGCCCGGTTCACCCCAGCATATTCGCATCGAAGGCGTTGGTAAAGTCGACGAGATTAGGGACCAGATATACACCTCGCTTGATAAGCTCGGATAATCGACAAAGGCTGTTGTTCCAGCCCTTTGCATTTGAAGGCGCTCCAGGCTGGTATGGTTTGGGGCGCTTTGCCCTGCCACAGGCTTTAAGATAATCTATCTGGCAAGGATAGAGGGGCAAAGCGGTATCGCCATGCCGACACGACCGATAACGCATCCAAAAATAATATTTTAAAAGCCTATATGCGTTTATTTTCGAGCATCCAAGTATGTGGATACCCATCTTAATGTCTCTTCCCGTCCATTTAAACTTCCAGCGATTTGGAGCTCTTCGACACCTCTTAAAATTTTACCCAGCAAGGGTGATGGTGGAATTTTAAAAATTTCCATGAGGTCATTGCCATCTATGACGGGGTTCGGCAGGGGGGGCGCAGCTCTTTTCAGGCAGGTCGAAAGCAGGTGGCCATAAAAGTCGTGCAGGACAATCTCCCGGTCGGCCGGCAACTGCTCTTTGCCCTTGGCGTCGGCGATGGCATGGATGAGAATATATGGGGTGAAACGGCCGCACTGTCTGAAAAAACGGCCCACTGCTTTAGGGCGCAAGGGGTGGCGTTGTTGGGCCAGATAGAGTGAAAGGGGGCGGTGGTGATATCGAACAACCGTCTCGATCCAGCTTTGTTGGCGGTTGGACATGCGCAGTCGTTGGCATATCTTGCGAGCCATCAACGCACTTTGGGTTGCGTGGCCGTAAAAATGGACCTCTCCGCCCAAGTCGCGTGTGCGGGTCGCCGGCTTGCCGATGTCGTGGAGCAGGGTGGCCATTTTCATCCGTATCCGCTTCTGTCGGGTCATTTCGGTTATAAAATGGATAGTGGCGTCGGGCAGTGATGGGTTGGGACAATCCAGTTCACGCTCCATAGCCTGGTAAGCTCGCAAAGTGTGATTGAAAGCGTCGCAGATATGATAACTGTTTTGGCTGCAGCCTTGAAGCTCAGACAGCTCCGGGATCACGTAGAACAGAAGTTGGGTGCTGGCCATATCCCTTATCGTCGAGACGCTGTTTTGGCAAGCCATTATCATCTCCAACTCAGTCCAAACTCGTTCGCCCGCAGTTTGTCGGATAGCGGCAGCCTGGTGGGTGATGGCTTCCAGGGTTGGTTCTTCAATGTTGAAATCCAGGGTGGCGGCCATGCGAAAGGCGCGAATGAGGCGCACGGGGTCCGCTTTGAATGCATCGGGGGAGACCATTTTAATAGCGTGGTTTCGCAGATCCCCCAATCCCCCTGCCGTGTCTATGATTTTTTCTGTTGAAAGATCACAGGCTATCGCATTTATTGTGAAATC
>JASFKE010000603.1:0-3509 GCA_050118795.1 Desulfobacteraceae bacterium
GTGTTTACGGCTCTTTTCTTGTTGTTGATCACCATCCCCTCCCAACGCAGACAGTTGCTGGAGGAGATGCGCCAACGGGCCCAGGTGGCCTATACCTCCACCGCCCAGGTGGCCGTGGAATCCATCGTGCTGGAAGATTATAGCGCCATTGTGGAACACTGCATCAACATGGTGTCACAGAATCCTGGTTTGAAGTATGTGGTGCTGACGCGGGAAGACGGTTTTTCTCTTGTGCATACCCACACCCTTTGGCAGCAGAATCAGTTAAACGGTTTATGGAGACCGGAGACCGGAAAAGGGGATATGGGCGGGCGCTTTGTAGAGCACGACCTGTCGGATGGAAGGGCGTTTCATCTGAGTTATCCGTTGGTATATTCAGGTATTGAGTGGGGTTGGATCCATCTGGGGCTCTCCCCGGAAAAATTTTATAAAGATTTGCGCGGTCTCTATCTGCGTGCCTTGATGGCCGCTCTATTGGCAGCCGGGGGGGGGTTGATCGCCTCGTTCTTATATGCGCGAAAATTGAGTGTGCCCATTCAGCGTCTGGACCAGTTCGCCCGCAAGATCGCTGATGGCGATCTTTTTCAACGCATTGATATTCAAACCGGAGATGAGGTGCAATCTTTAGCCGATTCGTTCAACCACATGGTGGAAGAACTTCATCGATCCAACCAGGAGTTGGTAAAAACCGCGCGCCAGGCCGGAATGGCGGAGATGGCCGTGGATGTGCTGCACAATGTGGGCAACGTATTGAACAGCGTCGGGGTGACCACCCAGGAATTGAAGCGCCGGGTCGGACTCTCCAAGATGGCATCACTGAAACCGGTGGTCGACCTGTTGGAAAACCAGGGAGACAATTTACCGGACTTTATAGCCAACGATACCAGAGGGCAAAAATTGCCCAAATACCTGTCGGCGTTGAGCGCCCATTTCGATGAAGACCACAAGGCCATCAGTGCCGGCCTGGATGACCTGGAACGCTATATTCAGCATATTCAGGATATCGTTCGCCTGCAGCAAAGTTACAGCCGCACCATCGGTTTGACCGAATGTGTCAATATTTCAGAGGTCATCGAGGATGCCATCGCCCTCAATATCGATGGCGTCGAGCGGCACGGCATTCATATCGTGAGAGATATGGAGCCCTTGCCAGGTGTGGTGTTGGATCGCCACAAGCTGCTGCAGATATTGACCAACCTGATCAGCAACGCCAAGCAGGCATTTCAACATGGTGATGCGGCATACAAACAGATCCAGATTAAGTTGTACCGGCCGCATCCAAAAACCCTTTGCATCGCCGTTTCAGACAGCGGCATGGGTATCGCCGAAGAGAACCTGACCCGTATTTTCCAGCATGGCTTTACGACCCGCAATGACGGGCATGGCTTTGGTTTGCACAGCAGCGCTATTGCCGCCACAGAGATGGACGGCTCTTTAAACGCCGAAAGTTCGGGGCCGGGACTGGGCGCTACCTTTACTTTGGAACTTCCTATTCGATTCCTGGAGAGTGAGTATGACTCAAAATGAAAAAAAAGCACAAGCCCCTCGCAGAATTATCATTATTGATGACAATCCTGATATCCACAAGGATTTTGCCACCATTTTAACGGCTAGATCTGATCTTTCACAGCTCGAAGCGCTGGAGAGCGAATTGTTTGGCACAGAACAACTTCGGCCGAAATGGGGTGGTTGCCAATTTGACCTCGCTTTTGCCACCCAGGGACGTGAAGGGCTCGATAAGATCAAGTTGGCGATGGTGCAGCAAAAGCCTTACCAATTGGCGTTTGTGGATATGAGAATGCCGCCGGGGTGGGATGGTCTCAAAACCATCAAAGAGATTTGGCGCGTGGACCCGGAGATCCAGATCATTATATGCACTGCCTATTCGGACTACTCATGGGAAGAGATCAACCAGAAATTGGGCATCACCGAGAATTTATTGATTTTGAAAAAGCCCTTTGACTCTTCGGAGGTGGCCCAATTGGCCTCCACTCTGACGCGCAAGTGGATTCTGGCCAAAAAAGCGGCAATGAAACGCGATGAACTGGAGCGGTTGGTGACCCAGAGGACCAAAGCCCTGAAAGAGAGCAATCAACATCTGAAACGGAAAATCGGCGAGAGCCGGCAATTGGCGACACAACTGGTGCGTTTCCAGAAAATGGAGGCCGTTGGCACCCTGGCCGCCGGTGTGGCCCATGACCTAAACAACATTCTTTCCGGTATTTTGAGCTATCCTGATCTGCTTTTAATGAATATGCGAGAAGATGATCCCATGTACCATCCGCTTTCCGTTATCCGGCGGTCGAGCCATAAAGCGGCAGCCATCGTGCAAGATATGTTGACGTTGGCGCGGCGCAATGTAGCGGTGAAAGAGCCCGTAAATTTTTCCACCTTGATATTGGATTTTCTTGATGGTCCGGAGTGCCGTACCATACTGAGGTATCACCCCGGTGTTTCCATCGACTCCCAAATTGGATCTGAACCCTTTATGGTGTTGGGGTCAGCTGTCCATCTGGAAAAACTTGTGATGAATTTGATTTCAAATGCAGCCGAATCCATAAAGGAGAAGGGGGCCGTCACGATTCGCCTGAGCTACGAACAATTGGCAGGCACATTGCCGGGATACGGTACGGTGAAACCGGGCAGTTATGTCAAGTTGACGGTCGCCGATCAAGGCACCGGAATCGACCAGGAGGACTTGGTTCATATCTTTGAACCTTTTTTTACCAAAAAGAAGCTGGGCCGCAGTGGTACCGGTCTTGGCATGACGGTTGTGTGGGATACGGTAAACGACCACCAGGGATATATAGAGGTGGACAGCAAACCGGGCCACGGCACCGACATTGCCGTTTATCTGCCGATATCCCACAAACAGGTGGAAAACAGCACGGACGAATCAAAAAAAGAGGACTTTATCGGTCAAGGAGAACGCATTCTCGTCGTCGACGATATGGCCGAACAACGTGAGATCGCCACGGCAATTTTTAAAGAGCTCGGGTATGCGGCCGATGCTGTAACATCCGGTGAATCTGCATTGGATTACATTGAAAAACAGTCGGTGGACCTCATGTTGCTGGATATGATCATGGATCCGGGCATGGATGGATTGGATACTTTTAAACAGGTGTTGTCCAAATATCCCGATCAGAAAGTGTTGATCGCCAGCGGGTACACAAAAAGTGATCGCGTCCGGACTGCGCTGCAGCTAGGTGCACGCTTTATCCAAAAACCATACCGCCTTAAAGAGATTATGAGAGCTGTGAAAAACACCCTGCACGCCCCATCATCGTGAATAATCCCTGAACCCATGGGCTGCGATCAGTCTTGACCCGTGCTCCGGCGGCTGATATTGATATTCCGTCCGAACCATCAGAGGGCGGAAAAGCGTGTGGGAGAATTATTGCACGCTCGCCTATATAGACTTGATAATATAAGAAATCCATACGAACCGGAACGATTTGCCTGGTCTGGTTTCCGGCAATATCAAAGAGGCCGGGATTTGACGCTTA
>JASFKE010000604.1:0-3508 GCA_050118795.1 Desulfobacteraceae bacterium
CCATGGCAAAACAGGGGCTGAACTGCCACATCCAAATAAAGTGTTGAACTTTTCCGACACCCCCCGAAACCAAGTGACTTATCGTTGGTATCTGGATGATATCGAAAATGTGGCCCATAATGATCAAAACATCATTGAGATCACCGAAAACGGTGTGCCACTGCCCGATAGTCAATACATGCCGTATCTCGCCTGGGATGTCGTATATTACATACCCTATAAAGGGCTGATGAATACCGACTACAGCAGTATTGACCGTTACAGTGCAGCGGCATTGAATCTGATTGCCGGTCATCGGGCCACCAAAGGAAACTCCAATGCCCCCGGTAACATGGGAGTGTATCTCAGCCGGGATCTGCCTGAGCAAAATCAACTGACGCTAAAAGAGATCAATGGACTAAGGTATTACACCGACCGCACCTATACAATTACCGGCGGCGTTCCCAGCTGGATGGTCGGGCGTATGCTGATTCAAACGCCCAACGACCAAAAGAAGAACAGTTCTGGTAGCGGATATATTCGTTTTGAAAATCCGGTAAACTGGTGGGTCTACGTCCTCTTCGACCGCCGGTCAACAAATGTGCCGAATTGGCTAAATGGTTGGCAAAGATACACGAATTATCCTGATATCGAGACATCGTTGGCGACACAGCCAGGTCTGAAGATGTACCGTAAAATGTTTGATGCCGGTCAGTGTGTTGATCTTGGTGGGAATTATGGGCCAGGATCGTCCGATGAGTATCGCAGCAACTATACCGTAGTTTATGGAAAGTAGCGCTTAGCCCTAAATGCCTACAAACTCAATCAAAAGTATAAACGCAAAGGCCGGCCAGATCTCCATCTCTGCTTTCAACCCCTTTTGATTTCACAAGGAATCGATCTCCTTCCACGGCAAAATGACATTTCCATGCAGGTCGCCCCTCTCATCTCCACCGTATACAACCCATCCTTGAATTCTATTTTCATTCCACAGTGACATAACCTTTTTCAGAGAGCGTATCATTCCCGTCTGAACAGTCATTCCAGACTTCACTTCGATGGCCTGCACATCAAGCCCATGCTCGATTATGAAATCGACCTCTTGTCCGCCATGTGTTCTCCAGAAGTACATTGACAGTCGCTGACCGCTGTTAAGCTGCTTTTTAGCAAGCTCAGCGAATACCATGTTCTCGAATAATGGGCCTCGAAGAGGGTGGTGTTCAAGCTGTTTTGGATTTTGTATCCCAAGAAGATGGCATGCAAGACCCGTATCGTAAAAGTACAATTTTGGGGTCTTAATGATTCGCTTTTTAAAATTTCTATAATATGGCGGTAAAAGCTGAACCACATAACTTGCTTCCAAAATCGTAAGCCAGCGACGAACTGTCTTGTGGTCCACGCCACACTCTGTCCCGATTCGGTTTGAATTGAAAAGTTGCCCGGAGCTACCAGCGCAAAGCCGCATAAAACGAGTAAACGTATCTAAATTATGAATCTGCGCAATCTGGCGAACATCGCGTTGGACGTAGGTGGACAAATAGTTGGACAACCACCTGTCCGGACGTAAATTCCGATCATAGATTGGGGGGTAGGCCCCCGTCCATAGAACTGTGTTCAGGTCCGAATTGAGCATCTCTCCGCTTTTTAACTCATCAAGACTAAATGGGAGCAACTCGAGCATAGCAGTTCTACCAGCAAGGCTTTGACTGATCTGTTCTACCAAACCAAAATGTTGAGAACCCGTGAGAATGAATTTACCGGGGACTGGATTTTTATCAACATGCACCTGAAGGTGGGAGAATAGCGATGGGACATGCTGCACCTCGCCAAAAACGCACCCCTGACGATATTGGTGTATAAAACCAAGCGGATCCTCCGAAAAATAGTCGCGTGATAAAGGATTTTCAAATGAGAGATAGGGCAGATCAGAAAAGGCCGCTTGTGCCAAAGTCGTCTTACCGGACTGCCTGGGACCGGTAATGCAAATAACAGGATATTCCTTCCGACATATGGAAAGCTCTTTTGTAAGGTTTCTTTTAATCATGCAATGACCATAATACATGATATTTGGGAATTCAATACCCAAATATCATGTATTCCACCAATGTGGATGAACGCAGCGTTCTGGAGAAGGTGACTGGTCTTTTAAATTGACATCCGCTCTATGTTTCATATTGTCCTTCCCAAAAGACCTTTTCGGGTTTTGCGTTCTATGATGGAACGGTCCCAACGGAATCGGCCATGATGGCCTCCGGGTTGAAGCCTTTAATGATCAACCAAAGCGCCAGCACCATCTCGTTCACAGTGATGGGGATGGTCAGAGCCGCCTCCAACATCGATTCCGAAACCCCGGAGAACAAGTCGAACAAGTCCAACACGGTTCCACTGAACAGTATCACCGCCCCAAAAAAGCCCCAGGCTGAATTGATCCGGAGAACCAGCTGCGATTTGTACAAGACGGTATTGAGTATCAACGCCGTTATTGGAAAGACCAGGCCAACCGCCACTATAAATGTCCAATGGCTAACTGTCTGTATAGAAACGGCGATCTCTTGGAATAAATCAGTGCCTGCACCTGCTGCATCTATATATCCCTGGCTGATGCGAATCAAAGACAACGTGCAGATGGAAACACCAACAAGCAAAATGGTCTCTATCGACCTGAATACAACATAAGCCACAGCCAGCCCCTGGTTGTGCTTCCTGACAATGGGAAGCAAATAGACCGCTATCAGCGGTATGGCAAAGAGACCGATGAACTCGACGAGCACCCCTGCAATAATGGTGAGCCGATTCGGATAAGCATGAGTCAGGTAATCTGAAGAACCAATGATGGGCCGTGAACAGACTGGCCGATCATAAAGAAAACCGTGGCCACGATAAATAAAACCCCAATGATCACGGCGGATGTTCCTCTTGTCCTCATTCAAAATCTCCTCGTCAATACGAGTGCTTCGGCTTATACCCAAATCAATTCTTAAAACCGGCCGGCATAGAGGCCGGCCCTACGCCTTTAACACTTCGTCCGATCGCCAATAAGGTCTTCGTAGGACCGCCCTGTGTATCAGCCTAGCATCAATCGTTTCCCATCGCAGTTGTTTAATAACCGCGTTTGTACCATAACGCAGCGACAAAAATTTCAACATTCCAGCAATGCCACCTATTGATGCGTAGACAAAAACCGCTACAAACAATCCAAGGGACCTGATCCCAAAACGGCCACAATTCCTAACCCAACCATAGCTAATAGTTTTTGTAATAAAAGCCCCATCCCCATACGCACATAAGAAGATGTGATGTGTACATAGCCGATGAAAAAAAGGAGAATTAGCCCGAAGCCCTCACCTGTCTTATAAACGATCTTGATCCCATACTTAAGTTGTGATCGGCTCAAACTTTTCGTCGATCTCTTCTATGGAGTCTGTTTTGGTGCAGGAAACAAATAGATAATTTATGGGTAAACCGGCTGCAAAAGACCTAACTCGCGGGCACGTGCTACAGCTTCAGTGCGCCTTTGGACCTGTAGTTT
>JASFKE010000605.1:0-3506 GCA_050118795.1 Desulfobacteraceae bacterium
ACGACACTTCGGCCAATGCCGACATCGCCGCAACCATAAGCAGGTTGAACGACATTGGCTACGATATCACTGGCAAGGATGGCCGCTCCAGAAAGAATGTGGGCGGTAATGTAACCGGACAAACAGCGTTCAGAGGATCGTCTCCTGGTGTTGAGCAGGGGCCTTACCTTTCTCAATTGATGTTGCTGGGTAACAAAAGTGTCGCTGGTGATGGCGCAGTGCAAAATGGAATTATTCAATATGGAGCATTAAGTATCGATCAACGCGTTCCTGTTGCGGGTGCTGGCAATGATTTCATGACCAAATGGAATGACTGGCTGGAGGTTCAAAATGGCGCAGACCCTCAAACCGGCAATGAAGCTGGAATTTTTGGTGCACCAGATAGTGTCGCCAGACGCTTTATTTCCACACCGCGTGACCTGGCTACCTATGTTCATTACGACGCACTGTACGAAGCCTATCTGAATACCTGCCTTATCCTGCTTGGAATGAAAACACCAACAGATCCCGGTTTCTACAAATTATCCGGCAGCGGCGTTTTGCATTTAAACGCCTTGAATCCGGACGACACATTTCTCACGCGCTTCTACGAAGTCCACGAGCTGGAAGCAGGGGGATTCGCGCTGTGGGGCGGTCCACATATTTTGACCCTTGTGACTGAAGTGGCCACCCGTGCCCTAAAGGCCGTACGCTATCAGAAGTTCAATACACATTGCAGGCTACGTCCTGAAGCGCTGGCTGGACGTATCGAAAAAGCCAGCCAGATAGAAGCCGATTTTCCATCCCTGGGTAACGTTTTTTCGCAGCTTGAATGTGAAATACAAGATACGGTAAACGCCATTCAAACACACAATGCATCAGGCACCAAATTGTTGCCCATGGCTTTCCAGGAGGGCTCGCCCATGCATCCATCCTACGGTGCGGGGCACGCCACTGTTGCTGGTGCATGCGTTACCATTCTTAAAGCCTACTTCGACACTAGCGCAGTGCTGATTCGTCGAGGCAGTGATGTTCTGTTCTCTCATGTTAAGAGTGGGGACTGTCCCGTGGCGTTTGTGCCAGACGGTTCGATGACTGCTCTGACCGATGTCAATAATGGCTCTTATCTCACCTTGGAAGGTGAACTCAACAAGTTGGCCGCCAACATCTCTATCGGTCGTAATATGGCAGGCGTTCATTATTTTTCGGACTATTATGACAGCCTGCGCATGGGCGAAGAGATCGCAATCGGAATTCTGGAAGAGCAGGCGCTTTGCTATAAAGCAGATCCGTTCGTTCTTTCCGTCCCGACATTCGATGGTGATGTTCACTGCATAGGAAGAGGCTAACCTTCATGCAGGATCAGTTACGGGCCGTCCGATGACTGGAGGACGGCCCATTTGTTCAATCGATCAACGTATCTGTTTAATGTCCTCCTTGCTAGGCCGCCTGACGACATTCATGGTGTGGCGAGGTCACTGCCCGGCTGATGGCGGCCACATGTCGATGGTCGGTGCCGCAACATCCACCGAAAATATTGAGCTGGGACAGACACGCCTTCAGGTCGGCATAGCTTCTGCTCAGCTCATCGAGGCTGCCGGCGTCCAGCTTAGTGGCCTCATCCAGTTCGGCATGCCTTTTGGCCGATGCATTGGCACGGATAGCGCGCAGGCGTTTGGGCCAGGGCGCGTCAGCGGCCAACGTATTCTCAATCGAAAAATATTTCGGGGTTTTGGACCAAAACCCCCATAATATCACTACAAAATACCCATAATATCTCCATGATTATAGTGGTAATATTCCTTCAATGAACTTACCTAGTGCCCATCCAGAAATGGTAGGTTGTGACTCAGACCAAGGCCGCAGTGATTTGGAAACCTCAGGCGCAGCAGCACTGCGTGGAGGATTTCCAAAAGGATAGAACGTCGGTCTGTGCCTTAAGATGCCATTTATGGATGGGTACTACCTATGATTATGCATGCTCGCAACTGGCGCCTGTTGATTATTGGACCCATAAGATACTTAGCGGCATACTCGGCGGCATATATAGCAAATCCCTATCTTTTTACTTACTATCATTATTGTTTTTCTTTGTATTAATGGACAGGAGGTTACGTATGAAGTGCAGTATTAAAAAAGTCTTATCATTGTCACTTGGTTTAATGCTTATCCTATTTCAATGTCCTATGCCCCTCTCAGCAGGGGGGCATGAGACAGCAGCCGTCTATATCAGTGGTGGAGAACGAATAAGTGAAAACGAATACGCAGATGACACCGTACTCATCGATATAGCTGATGGAGCATCAGGCATCGATGAAAACGGGGTTGATGGTGTTCATTTTACGTCTACTGATTATGAAGCAACAGGAATTGTCGTTTCTGATGGTTCCTATCAAATAGGTGGTCAAAAAGACTATTTCACAGTATATTCTGATATTGAAAATGATTATGTTGGAACCAGTGTGGCTTCCACAAAAAGAATGGCCCTGAAGGATAAACGAAAAAATAGAATTGGTTCGTTTAACACGGTATTGCTATTTGGGCTTGATGCAGATGTCAATGAAGATGCGACTACTGGCTCTAGTGGCATCGATGCCGACAATGAAGCTGTTGTATACATTGACAATGCATATCTGCAAGTTGATGGCGCACAACGTTACGTTGACAGCTCATACAGCAGCAGCACAACAATTGTTAATGACTCTTATCTTGTTTCAACCGGTAATGCTGCAGGCTATACAGACGCGATCAGCGAACCCTTCTCCAATGGGGCCCTATTAATTTCAGGCACAGCCCGTACTAATTTTTCAATTTCTGCAACTGATACGTATTATTTTAATTCAACAGTTATCGCAGAAGGCTGGGCTGCTTTGTCGACGGACTCTTCCACAGGTGATGGCCTTGATCTTTATGCTTATAATACAGTGGCAAAAGCTCTAAATGGCGGTTATGCAACCTATGCTGATTTCGGATGTCGAGTATGGCTGTACGGCAGCTTGCTGGAAGCTGCAGAGATCGGCGCTATCATAGCCAAAAGTGGTTCAATCAATATTCTTGACGGGGCTTCGGCAGATGACAGTTTATTAGCATTAAACAAAGGAAAAACAAACATATCGAAAACGGTACTTGCCGGAGGCAGAAATGCAGTTATGCTCCATGCACCGGATATGATGGGCACAGGTCTCGATGCTGCAGATTGCGGCAATCTTGAAGTATCCAACAGCCGCCTTGAAACCCGTCCTGATCTTGAAAGCACTTTTGATTACAGCTCATACAGCGAGGCAGTACAGTCTTATGTCGATTATGTCAACGGAGATGTCATTCTCGTTAAGAGTACAAGCACTGACATCAACTTGTACAATACAGAACTGAAAACCCATAACGGAGTATTGCTTCACAGTGTACTCAACTCTGACAGTATGGGCAATTTCCTTGCCGAAGGGGATAATGAGTCGGTAGAACCTGTAGCTATCGCCATGAATGATATGAAAGCTAAAGGTGATATTCTCCATGAGGATTACCAGCGA
>JASFKE010000606.1:0-3506 GCA_050118795.1 Desulfobacteraceae bacterium
ATCACAGCGGCCTATGAAGGTATTAGCGACACCCATAGCGTAACTGTAAAAGACGTAACTGTAAAAAATGAGTCCGTCACACTATCCAGCCTCACCATTTCAGGCCCCGCGCAATTAAATGAAGGCGGCACTGCGCAGTATACATGCACCGCCAATTACTCCGACAATACAACCGCCAATATAACCGACAGCGTTCATTGGAGTGTGAATTCAGACGATGCAAACATAAACGCCGCCGGGCAGCTTGTCGCCGGCGCTGTCCGGAGTGACGAACTTGTGACCATCACCGCATCCATTGATGGCCAACAGGCCAACCACAATCTGACCATCAACAACTCCTCAAATGAACAATTTACCCTTACTGTTGATATCCTCGGCTCCGGTTCCGTTCAATTCGATCCTCCCGGTGACACCTACGAAGCCGGCACAGTCGTCACCCTCACAGCCGAAGCTGACCATGCCTATGCTTTCGATGGCTGGATAGGAAGTGTAGCAGATACCGAGTCCAACATCACCACCGTGATCGTGGACGCCGATATCAGCTTATCGGCAACCTTTCTGGAAGATACGGACTTGGACAGCGTACCCGATAGCGAGGAGTGGGGAGATGACAGCCAAGATACCAATTTCGACGGCAACAGCGACGGCATAGCCGACTATCTGCAAAGCAACGTCGTGTCCATCCACACCAATGACTACCAGCACTTTTTGACATTGAGTGTTCCGGAACCTGGAAAAATCACATCATGCAATATAAGCGATCCGACAACCATAGCTGATGCTCCAGCCGACCTCACCCTGCCCCTCGGGCTGATCGCTTTTGAAATCGAAAATATCACCCCCGGCGCCGATACAACCCTCACCATTTACCTGCCGGCCGGATCAGGATTCGACACTTTCTATAAATATGGCGGCACTGTGGACAACCCCACTGAGCACTGGTATGAGTTTATGTACGACAAAACCTCGGATACCGGCGCAGTATATGACGGCGATACAGTAACACTCCACCTAAAAGACGGACAACGGGGAGATGACGACCTGACACCAAACGGCACAATATCCGACCCAGGCGGCCCCGGAATCATGCAAACCAAGGAAAACGCAGATCCAACACCCACAACCGACGGATACCAGCTAGGCAATGGCAGCACATCAAGCATTGGCTCAATCGACGGATGCTTCATTAACACTATTTTCAAGCACCGCGACTAACCATCTCTATTTCAACCTCTAAACAAATTCTCCACCTCCCCAGCGCCCTAAGCAAATCGGGCAGCGCAGCTTCTCTCAGCCTCAAGCAAAAACCGGTGCAATTTGAAGTTCAAAGTTGCAATTTACACCATTCCGGGATATCTGTTGTTTTATGTCATTCATTAATCGCGACATAGAACCGATATTGAATACCTTATCCCACCAATATCCAGTGATTACAATCACCGGGCCCCGGCAAAGCGGAAAAACAACCCTTTGCCGGAAAGTCTTCGCAGAAAAGCCATATGCAAACCTTGAAACACCGGACACCCGCCAATTCGCAATTGACGACCCCAGAGGTTTTTTGGCGCAATTTCCGGATGGTGCAATATTCGATGAAATTCAAAGAGCGCCGGACCTGGTCTCCTATCTCCAACCGATGGTCGATGAAGATCAGAGAGAAGGCCGTTTCATTCTGACCGGCAGCCAACAATTTGAAGTCAGCAACACCATCAACCAATCTTTGGCCGGTCGCAGCGCTCTGGTAAGACTACTCCCTTTTTCCTTTGAAGAGATAAAATCGACATTTCTGTTTCCAACTGCCGACAGATTGCTCTATCAAGGCTTCTATCCCCGTATATGGGACAAACGGCTGAATCCCACACAGGCCCTGGGTGATTACTTTGAAACCTATATTGAAAGGGATCTGAGACAACTGATCGCAATTAAGGATTTAAATCGCTTCCAACGTTTCATCAAGTTATGTGCCGGTCGCACCGGTCAATTGCTAAACGTCAACAGCCTGGCCAACGATGCCGGTATCTCTCACACAACCGCCCGAAACTGGCTCTCTCTGCTTGAGGCAAGCTATACCATATTCCTATTGCAGCCCTACCACCGGAATATTTCCAAAAGACTCGTAAAATCGCCTAAACTTTATTTCTACGATGTCGGTTTGGCTGCCTTTCTACTCGGAATTGAAAATGAAAAACAAATCTCGAGAGATCCATTGCGGGGCAACCTTTTTGAAAACATGGTCATCGCCGACATCCTCAAATACCGCTTTAATTCGGGTAAAAAAAACAATCTCTTCTTTTATCGCGACAGCAAAGGAAACGAAGTTGACCTCTTATTGGCCCACGGGTCCGATATCTTCCCTGTCGAGATCAAAGCCGGCATGACCATTACCCGAGACTATTTCAAGGGCCTGAATCATTTAATCAAACTATATCCGGAAAGAATCCCGGCCGGTAGCGGCCTGGTTTACGGTGGCGATGAGACACAATCAAGAACCGGTGTCTCCATTGTCCCGATTTCACATTTAAATACACTAATGACGCTGGCGAATGCGCAATAACTCTCCATCCAAATCAATGTGAGTTTCGAATACAAATGGCCGTCTGCCAACCCCGCCATTCAGTGATTTCCGCTTTCACAACAATTTTTAGATGCCGACGCCCAGCAGGAGAAACAAGATCTATAGCCTTTACGCCGAAGGCTCAGATCTTTTTAATTTCCGGCCCCTCAACGGAAATTAGAAAAACAACTATCTCACTACAGATGATCCCGTAAAAAGTCGGGATTTTTAATTTTTACCACAATATATAGAAGAGTATTTATCTCAAGACACACCATATCGTGGTAAAAAATCGTCTGGTGGACTTTTTACGAGTCCATCACTACAGAGTCACACTTAAATCATTCCATACCACTCAACTAGCAAACCCTCCCTACCCCACCACTTACCAAGCCTTTTCCTCAGCGCCCTCCGCGCCTCGAGCGAAGCGGGCGGTGATATTTTTTAGGTCCTCGCAACTATCAACTCTTATAAATCCCCAGCCATATACCTTGCACTTTCAAATTCAACATATTATATTACATGGTATGAAACGCTCCTATGAAAAATTACTTAAAGAATATCTCACATATTTTCCAGCGGTTGCGATTATAGGTCCCAGACAATCAGGTAAAACAACCCTCCTGCAATGTCTCGAAAATAATTGGACTATCTACGACCTGGAACGCCAGAGCGACTTTCAGCAAATCTCACAGGACCATGACCTGTTTTTTCGACTGAACAAAGATAAAATAGCCATCGATGAGGCCCAAATAATTCCGGAATTATTCCCGGCTTTGCGAATTGCCATTGATCAGGATCGGCATAGGGCCGGCCGATTTGTCATCACTAATCCCCATTGAAATTAAATACACCCAGTCCGTATCAAAAAAGCACCTGAAAGGATTAAAAGATTTTGTAAAAGAAAGAGGCTGCCCGTACGGTCTGGTAATCAACAACGATGAACGCACCTGCT
>JASFKE010000607.1:0-3504 GCA_050118795.1 Desulfobacteraceae bacterium
GTTTAAAATTATAGTATGATGCAATTCGATAATCTTCCCACCTTCTTTTTCTCCAACCTTGTAGCAGAAGGAAATGCTATGGCCAAGCGAATAGAAATAAATACCTCGGCCCCGGATTTTGAATTATCCGATTTTTCCGGCCGTTGTGTACGACTGTCCGACTACCGTGACCAGCGCCACGTTGTGCTGGTCTTCAACAGGGGATTTATCTGACCTTTTTGCCGGCGGCACATGGCGCAGTTGCGCGATGAGTATGATCGTTTTGAAACCTATGGCTGTGAAATCATCGTGGTCGGACCGGAGGGGCCGGCGGCCTTTGAGACTTACTGGCAAAAAAACGACCTTCCCTTTGTTGGGCTGCCCGATCCGAAACATCAGGTACTCAAACGATACGGTCAACAAGTCAACCTTTTTAAGCTTGGACGCATGCCCGCCCAGGTCATTGTGGACATTGGTGGGCAGGTTCGGTTCGTGCACTATGGCCATTCCATGGTGGACATACCGGCCAATAGCGAGATATTCGCCTTGCTGGACAAATTCAACACCATAGAGGCCGACTGAACCAATCGCTAGTGTGCGTCGAATATAATATATCGGAACAGATTGGCCAGCAACGCCATGGCGGCGAGACCGCCACACCACAGAGCAATGAACCAGAGCCACTGTTTGGTTTTAGCCGTAGTAGGTTTCATGGGAGCTTTTTCCTCGGAAGATGTAATAGCAGTAGCCGGTATAGGCCAGCACCACGGGCAGCAGAACGGCGGTGCCGACCAAGAGCAGGGATTGTGACGCCGGGGCGGCAGCGGCATCCCGAAAGGTTACGTCAAAGGGTACCAGCCATGGCCATATGCTGATGCCCAGGCCGATGTAGTTCATCAAAAAGATGGCCAGGCTCAGAAAGAAGGGACGCAACTCGCGCTTTTTTTTCAAGTCACGCCACAGTATCACGAAAATGATGATGGACAGTAGCGGCATGATCTGGAGAAAGAGAAAATTCGGCAGGCTGAACCACAGCTCTTTGATGCGCTCGTCCATCAATGGCATGCTCAGGCTCACCAGCCCCATAAACAGGGCCACGTATATGAACAGGTAACCGGCACATTTGCGGGCCCATGTCTGGGTGACATCATCGGTTTTCATGATCAGCCAGGTTGCCCCCAGCAGACCGTAACCGCAGATTAGAGCCAGGCCGGTCATAAGGCTGTAGGCATTGAGCCAGTCAAATGGGCCGCCGCTAAACTCCCGGCCCGTGACCTCCACCCCTTGAACGAATGCACCGAGCATCATGCCCTGGGTTAGAGCGGCCGTCAAAGATCCGAAATGAAAAACATAATCCCAGATCCTACGATTTTTTTCCGATGCTTTGAATCGGAATTCAAAGGAGACCCCCCTCAAGATCAGCCCCAACAACATGATGGTGATGGGGATGTAGAACGCCGGCATCAAGATGGCATAGGCCATGGGGAATACGGCAAACAGGCCGCCACCTCCGAGGACCAGCCAGGTTTCGTTGCCGTCCCAGAAGGGCGCGATGGAGTTCATCATGCGGTCCCGGCAATTATCCGAGGGTGCAAACGGAAAAAGGATCCCCACCCCCAAATCGAAACCGTCCAGAACCACGTATAGGAAAACGGCCGTGGCAATAAGCCCGTACCAAATCAGGGGCAGATCGATATAGGAAGACAGATCAAACATGGCGCCCCCTGTTGTCCGCTACCAGGTCTGAAACAATAGGCGGCGTTTCGACGCCATGGGTGCCGTAGGCTTTTTCAGAAGCGGCCACCGGGCCTTTGAGTATGAGACGAATAATGTAATATGTCCCTGCTCCGAATACAAAAAAGTAAACCGTCACAAAAGCGAGCAATGAGAGTGCAACCTGGAGGCCGGCCACCGGAGAAGCAGCTTCGGCCGTCAGCATGTGGCCGAATACAATGTAAGGTTGACGGCCGATTTCAGTTACGAACCAACCGGCCAGCACCGCAATGAATCCCGATGGGGTGAGTGCCAGGCACCACCACTGAAACCAACGGGTGTCAAACAGCCGCTTGCGAAAATGGAGAATAACAGCAAACAGACCGGTGAGGATCATGAGGATGCCGATGCCCACCATCACCCGAAAGGACCAAAACACCCATGCGGCCGGCGGCCTTTGGTCTTTGGGCCACGCCTTCAACCCTTTGACCTCGCCGTTCCACTCATGGGTGAGGATGAGACTGGAAAGGTGGGGTATTTCAATGGAGAACCGGGTCTTTTCAGCTTCCTGGTCGGGCCAGCCGAACAGTTTAAGGGGGGCGCCTTTCTGGGTCTCCCACAGCCCCTCCATTGCGGCCACTTTAGCCGGTTGATGTTTGAAGGTGTTAAGACCATGCAGATCGCCGACAACAAGCTGCGCCGGAGCGACAAATACCGCCATCAGCATAGCCATGCCCACCATGATGCGGGCGTGGGAAACAAATCGTTTTCTCAGCAGATAGAAAGCGCCAATGCCTCCCACCACAAAAGCGGTGGTCAGATAGGCGGCGATGGTCATATGGACCATGCGGTAAGGGAAAGAGGGGTTGAATATAATTTCTGTCCAACTGGTGGGATAGAACAGGCCATCTTCGCCGATACGGAATCCTTGAGGGGTCTGCATCCAGCTATTGGCCGCCAAGATCCAAAAAGCGGAGATCAAGGTTCCCACCGCCACGATAACGGTGGCGGCAAAGTGCATCCTGGGGCTCACCCTGTCCCATCCGAAAAGCATGATCCCCAAGAAAGAGGCCTCCAGGAAAAAGGCGGTCAGGACCTCGTAGCCCAGCAACGGCCCCAGAACATTGCCCACCCGGTCTGAGAATTGAGACCAGTTGGTACCGAATTGATACGACAGCACGATGCCTGAAACCACACCCATGCCGAAAGCCACTGCAAATATCTTAACCCACATGCGGTAGATTTCACGGTATAAGATGTTTCCGGTTTTCAGCCACCGCCATTCCACAACCGCCAGCCAACTGGCCAAACCAATGGTAAAGGCAGGAAAAAGGATATGAAATGAAACCGTAAAAGCAAATTGAATTCTGTTAAGCAGAATAGGGTCCAATGCATCGAACATCTTTTTTGCCTCTTTACTTGATCTTAATATGTTCTTCGAATACTACAACAAAAACCGTTGCCATCGGCTGTAGCCTTAAACACACTAACAGTCTCCACTCATTCAAAGGTAAAAACCACTTCTTTTCCAACAAGAGTTTGAATTCAAGCGGAACTGAAACTATGCTAATGACCAGAGATGGCCTGTCAAGTTCGTCAAGCAGTAATCCCATAAATGATGTTGAAAGGCAGGAGAAAAAGACAGGTATTACCGGACGATTTGCTTGTCCTTTTTGGAAACCCAAACTACTGTTTTAATGCATATTTTTTTATTTCAAGATATTCTCCACAGATAGTGACCAAGGTGGGATTGTAGCCGGTTCGATGTCACCGGGGGCCGATACCTGCCAGTTACCAGTAATAACTCTACCA
>JASFKE010000608.1:0-3503 GCA_050118795.1 Desulfobacteraceae bacterium
CAGCGGGTGCATTTGTCGCCGTCCTTTTTCAGATTGAGCAGCGCCGGTTTGGAGACCAGGTATTGCAGCGCGCTCATGGGGCAAAAAAAGCAAAAGAAGCGTTTTTTGACGAAGGCGCCGGCCAAAAAGAGACCGGTGACCAGCATCCCCAGGGCGGTCATGACCATGGCGGTTTTGGTGGAAAAATCGATGGTGAGCTGGGAGATATCCGCGTTAAAGAGCGGGATGATCATCCGCGCCGGACAGATATCGCAAAAAGGCGTTCCCAGCGTATGGGGCAGGAGCGCGCCGCCCACACCCAGCGGGAGCAGGATGGTCAGGGCCAGCAACAGATATTTGATGGCGGTCAGCTTTTTGAACTGCCCCTGGGTGTAACGGGAATAGCGGATGCCGAGACGGATGCGCAACGCCGTAATCCAGTCCTGAAGGGTGCCCAGCGGGCAGGCGTAGCCGCACCACGCCTTGTTCAAAACGATGAACCAGAGGGTGAAATACAGTAAAGCGGTGAGCACACTGATCCCCGCATAGCCGAAGAGCGCCGACCACCGCATGGCCAGCAGGTGCTGCAACGGCAGCAGGAAACAGACCCCGCCGCGCCCGACCCGGTTGAATCCGCAGGAGAAGGTCGGCAATTCGTTGCCCAGGTTGACGGCAAAATAGCCGCCGTAGACAAAAAGGGCGAAAAAGGCGATCTGCACCCAAAAGCGAAAGCGGCGGATATCGACGTTGTTTACCGCGGTGCGTAATTTACTCATCGAAGCACACCTCGCGAAAGGGGCGGATGCGCCGCCGCCGGTAGAGGTAGACGGCGACCCCGCTGAAGAGCAGCGTAGACAGGCCGATGATCAAACCGTAACCATAGGATTCGTAGTCGCGCCTCGAGGGAAAGTAACTTCCGGCAAAACTGGCGCAGTAGAGTGTGCGGTCATAGGCCTGGCCCTCCAGCGCCCCCGACTCTTGGCGGCGATATTGCGCCTCCACCAGATAGGGCTGGGCGTGGCGCTTGTTGAACATGCGCCACGGCGGAAAGTAGTCGCGAATCATCGTAAAACTGACGCGTCCCCGGCCGTCGCTGACGGCCCCCTTGCGCCAGCCCCGGGCGGTGGTGAGGGTGACCTCGGCGCCGGGATGGGGCTCGCCGTTGCGCATAATGATGAACGAAAGCGTGTCGCCGAAGCCGATCCGGGTATGGAAATCCTCTTTCGGCCGACGCTCGCGCACGATCTCTATGGGGATAGCGGCATTGTGCCGGGGCGGCATCTTTTCCTGAACATTGTCGTGGCCTTCGCGGCAGCTGTGTTTCAAAACTTCGGCTTTGGCGATCTGAAAACGGCGCTCAGCGTTATTCACCTGTTGGCGGCTGACATAGACGTTGTAGAACCCCTCTTCGGGCATGGGAAAGGTGATGTCCAGCAGACCGTGCTCTTTATCGACGCTGAGCTCCCGCCGGCTGACCCGGCCGCCGGCATCGATCAGCGTCAGCGGAGCGAATCGGCTCTCCTTTTGGGTCACATAGCCCTGCTCCTGGGGGCCATTTCCATTGCGCAGCCACAAATGCTTGTGGAAAATGCCGCGGCGGATCTCCACCCGGCCGCCGTGGGAGTGGCTGCCCTCCTTATGATTGTCGCATGGGGGGGCATCGGAGAGCCACAACGTCTCTCCCGCTGCAGTCGAAGCGCCCAGCAGGAGGATGAGAGCGCTGAAAATGAGACGACGCAGTGTGCTAAGCATGATATGATCCTCAAACGGCTCTAAAGGTTATTTTGGCTAAAGGTGTAGGAGATACCGGCGTAGGCATTCAGCGGTTCGCCGGATGTATATTTTCGTCCACCTCCATACCTGCTACTGTAAGAGACCCGCTCAGCATACTTCTCATCCAGCAGATTCAACACATGGGCCCACAGCCTCCAGGGACCCTTTTCGTATGAGAGGCGCAGGTTGAACAGATCCGGACGCTTCTCTTTGCCTTCTGGGTCATCGTCATTGTCGTCGCTGGTGTAGTAACTGCTGATGCTGTTCCACTCCAGTTCGGCAGAAAAACCCGCTATCGGCATCCAGGTAACCCGTGCGTTCAGATGGTGTTCGGGCGAAGCGCTCAAGGTGTTGCCGCTGTAGTCGTTTCTGCCGGTGATAAACTCGATATATTGGTTGTCCGCATAGGTGTACGCGATATCGAAACGCCACTGGTCGCTGACGGCATAGCCGATGGCGCTCTCGACGCCCTGAACCCTGACTTCGCCGGCATTGACATAGAGGCCGGGCTCATCATCAACGCCATCTTCGGCGACCAACATATCCGTGATATCGGTGCGGTATGCCGTGATATCATAATTGAGCCTGGAGCCCAACAGCTGGCCGCGCAGCCCGATCTCGTAATTGTTCGCTTTTTCCGGATCGAGATCGGGGTTTGCAGCATAGTCGTCATCGCCAACAAAAAGATAGGTCCGGCTGGGGACGACGAATCCCTGGCCGTAGCTCAGCCACAGACTCTGTTCATAGCCAAGATCAATGGTGATTCCCGCCTTGGGACTGACATTGGAAAAATCGGAGCTTTCATCGTAATCCGTTCTCTCGTCGTCGTCGTCGTTTATCTTGTAGCCTGTGGCGGAATAGGTGATGGTGTCATACCGCGCCCCTAGAGATAGCCGCACTCTCTCCACCGGGGAGACCTCATACTGCAGGAAGGGTGACATAACCTCAGCGACGATATCCCACTGTTGTTCGATATCACTGTCTACCGAACGCTGCTGATAGGTGATCTGGTCGGATGCGCTGTGCTGCAGATCAATACCTGCGATCAGCTCGGAACGAAATAGATCGAATCCGAGGTTGTAGGTCCCCACCAGATTGTGGTTGGTGACATCACTGCTGCGGAAACCACCTCTGGCATTATAGGACGGCGGCCCCTCGCTGTCGGTGTTGCGAACCCCATAGGAGAGCTCAAAGCCGGATTGGTTGCTCAGCTCCCGCTCGTACTTGGCGCTGAACGATACGGCCTGCTCATCGGTATAGGCATCAGGAACCTCCGCCCTTCTCCAATCCTCATCGTAATCCTCCTGGCTCAGATAGCCGGGATTCTCCTCATATTGGTCAAGATACTCCCCTCTGACGGTCAATGTGGAGGCGGAATCGAAATCGAAGAGCACTTTGCCGCTGACCTGTTTCTCTTCATGGGCGGTGCGATCCTGCCAGCCTTCGTAATCGAGGATATTGGCATCCAAAAAATAGCCGATCCGGCCGGTGCTGCCCCCCGCAGAGACCCCTCCGCGGTAGCGATCGTACATGCCGCCCTCGCCCCATATGCGATACTCCGGCTCCTCGGGCGGCTTGCGGGTGATAACGTTGATCACCCCACCCAGCGCATGGCTCCCGTACAGGGCTGAGGCCGGCCCTTTCACCACCTCGATCCGCTCGATGTCAAAGGGGTTGGTATAGTCCGGCGCGGCGATGCTGCCGCTGCCGAAGGCTGAGGTTGTGGCGAGTCCGTCTACCAGATTGATGGT
>JASFKE010000609.1:0-3503 GCA_050118795.1 Desulfobacteraceae bacterium
AATGACCGCTTTTCGCGTCAGCTGGGT
The DNA here is from genome assembly GCA_050118795.1 of Desulfobacteraceae bacterium. Classification (GTDB taxonomy): domain Bacteria; phylum Desulfobacterota; class Desulfobacteria; order Desulfobacterales; family Desulfosarcinaceae; genus JARRKU01. The sequence goes on from JASFKE010000609.1 coordinate 28, forward strand.
ATCAAGATAGCCGCTCACGGTGAGTTCATTGGTCGTGCAAAAATCCGCCCAATCGACAAAATCCTGATAAATTAATCGCGATGAATCATACCCGTATTTTTCCGTCATGCGATAATATGCCGCCCATGCCGGATTTTTACTACTTCTGTCAGTGGTGTAATCGACATGCTTTGCTTTGACTTCTACTGTCGGCCATTGCCCATTCAACGTGGCGGTCGCTGGTATCTCTACTGATAAAATGGCCACACCTGGATATGTAAAATTTTGATCTATCGCTTCTTGCAGGTATTCCCATACGACACCATGGTAATATCGGTTTGATGTGGGCATCACGCCAGTAATAAAACATTGGCACTCCCATTGATTGGGTTCAAGCCCATCAAAGCTGACAAAACGACGAAATGCATCATTTGTCGCCTCAGTTACTTCTAACTGGCCAACCCTTGTCCAATTTGTCTCTCCATAGGGTCTAATTGCATACATAATGCGGACAGTGTGATTTTCAAAAGAGCCATTATTTTTTAAATGATAAATACCGTTTGGAAAATAGAGTCCAAAGCCAACCGATTCGATTGCGGTACCTGATGTCGTGACAATGGCCGCATCTTCTAAAGAACTATATCCTTTGATATTATATATTTTTAGATTGTGATCCCCATGAGAACCTATAATTGTAAAACGCACTTCATATTGGCCCATTGACAGACCATAGACTTCAACAGAATGTTTTTGTAGATTGGCATATCTGTATTTAGGATAAGGGATCTCACAAGAGTCCTCGTGCACAATCCAGTCAGTGTCACCCACAACCCTATATTCGACAACCAACCGAAAATCCTTGTCCACAGCGTAATGATATTCAGTGCCATTTTCACTGGTATGGGTAGTTTTGCCCTGATAACGCTTTTCACTCATACCTATATTGACAACGAATGTAGTTATATCTTGATCTATGGTAATATATGAATCTGTCGGCTGGTATACTCCTTCAGTAAAATCGGTATAATCCAGATCTTGTGAGAAAATCTCCTCTACTTCAACCAATTCAGTGCCCTGGGCGCTCTCAGTTACGGTATCTTGGAAAAAAGTACTTGAAAAATCTTCGTCGTCAAGCCCTTGTGTGTATTCGAATATGGCGTCAGGATAATCTGTGATCACTGAGTCATTTATAAAAATATCTGTCTCTGAAATATGTTTGATTTCATCTTCGCACATGGCAAATTGCATGCGCAGCCTTTGACGTTTAGGGTCATCGGCCGGCAGGTGGCGATAACCACCGATGCGAGGTGGCGCAAATCGCCTTTCTCCAATCAGCGACGGCAAGGCAGAACCCTCTTGCCATGCGTTTGATGGTAAACTCCAGCCATAGTTAGGACTGCGATCCATGTTGGCGTCGGTGAGCGCTGATAATTCGGGCATGGTGACCGGAAACGCAGCATTGACCACTATCCCCCCGACAACCATAACTGCAGAAGCTGCCAATATGCCCTTAATGGAGCCGTATGCCCAATGTTGCTGGGTATATGCTGCCGCGACCATAACGGCAATCATGGCAACGGTACGCCAAAAATCATTCCCCCCCGCAGGCACAGCGCAAACACACAAATGATCTCCGGGCCGTACGATGGCATCGCCATCACATGGCGCACCATTGAGCGCGATGAAAAGCTCATCATCGCCAGGGCAAAGAGAGCGCGCATAATTTGCTGCAACGCCGCCCTCATAGGTCATCGGCAATGTGCTTGCGGATCTCTCCGGCGCAAGCGGATCACGCACTAAAGTGCAGAAAATTTGATCATGTTTTCGGGACATAGAACCCTTCTATCTTGTGGGCCCATAAAGGGTCATCCAACCTTGTACGCCGTGCCGTTGCAAAACCACGGGCCGTATGCAAAATGCGTTGATTTCCTACAAACACCCCAAAGTGATTGATAAGTCGCGGATCATTTTCACAGTTTAGCATCGCCACCACGCTCAAAACCGCCGGCTGGTCTATTTGCCGCCATTTGGATCTTTCGAACTGCGCCCTATCATTGATCAAGCGCGCGCGGGTGCATGCGATACGCCAATCAGGCAACTCGATTCCGCCCTCGCAACGAAACACAAGCCGCACCAACCCCCAGCAGTCGCACCCATCGAAATCCCGGCCGCCAGGTTCAAACGGTATGAACAGATATTTATTGAACGGGCTGCTCATCAGACATAAATCCTATTTGTGCCGATGGACGGGAATCCACCAAACTGCGTTGCCAAAACACCGTTGCGCTCCTTACAGTCTGTCAAAGTGAAGTCGCAATCGGTGAAGTCACTACCGGTATACGGGCAGCGCGAATCATTGGAATTATGAAACCTGAAGTTGCAATGGTTTTTCAAAATCTTCGATACGGGGTCCTTGATCTGTGACGGATCATCCTTTATGCCCAATGTAAAATAGACATAAGGCGCCTTTATCCGGCACCCGACATTTTCAAAAATAAAGTGAGGAACATTGTCAACCTGGGTTAAATCACCATAATAAACATAATAAATATCAATCTGGGAATCTTCCGCGCCTGCATACTCTTCTACTTTTGCATGGACCAGGCTGTCCGGGTCGGCGACCTCAATGGACATTTGGGGCAATTCATTTCGAGCAAATCGCCGCGGACCGATGTTAACCGGCATGGGTATCCATGTCTGGCCGTTCCAAATGACATCTTCACTGTTATTGCATGCGAAATTGACGCTTTCATCATCGACTGTCCATTGCAACAAAATCAACATGGGTAGGCTGTTATGCAGACTGTTTTTAGCTTGGATATACGAGGCTGGCAGTAATTGTGTCATATATTATACCTGTGCCAATTTTATTGAAACATCATATACTTGATTGGAAAGGTATTCGTGGCTGACTTTATCCATATCGTATTGAACATCATATGTTGTATTGGTAGACGGATCGGTCCACGAAAAACTTTCTCCCTGGTCGGTATTAAACGCATCTAAAACAAGATCCAACTGATCCTGGGGAAGTATATATTTTAAATCCCAAGCAAACAGGGCTGATGAAACCGCAACCATACTCATCGGCCGCCCAGTCTCTGCGTTGGTTCGGTGGGCTTTTTTTATATACTCTTTTTTAACACTATAGGGTTGATTTATCTCCGGCCAGGCCATCTCTTAGCTCCCTAAATTCTTGAAAAAATCGCCAATGCCCCCATGATTCGTAGATACGCCATCGACAACAACACTCAAAATATAATCTTTTCCATCAAAATCCTGTGTTGTCTCTTTTTCCTCAACGGGCTGCCCTTTGTTAATAATTTGCACATTGATATTTGGAATATCTGCACCGCGCTTTACCTGCTCTACAGATCTTACCTCTTCACCTTTTTGAAGAATCGCAGGATATTCGTCCGCTCTTAGCCCCGTATGAAGTTTAGGAGCGAACGCAAAAATAGAAGGATCGATATTTTTGCCCGAAATTCTTGATAATA
>JASFKE010000610.1:0-3494 GCA_050118795.1 Desulfobacteraceae bacterium
CACTCGGCAAATACGATACGACAATCGAGTTCGTCGGCAAGATCCATGGCCTTCCGGCGATTGTCCGGTTCGCTGAAAGTGGCATCGACGATGACCGATTGGTTCTGTTCGAGGGCGGCCCGGGCCTTTAGCAGCATCTTGGTGTAGGTTAGCCGATGCGCCTGTGGACTGTACAAGCCTTGCTCAAATCCGGCGGCGGAGCGGAACTCCGGATCTTGTCGGAGATGTTGCTTGCGGATGACATCCGAGCGCAGAGCATCTATCAACAACGTTTTGGAAAGGGTGCGGGCGAGTGTACTTTTTCCGGCTCCCGGCAGGCCGCACAGCACCCACAGGGTCGGCCTGGCGAACTGCTGCGCATATCTTTCGGCCAATGCCAGGTACAGCGCGGCCCGCTCCCGCGCATCCATGGCCGCACTCTTGCCGATGGTCCTCTTCTTCAGATGGATACAATTGACCTTGCATCGAACCATGGCCCGATAGCATTTGTAAAATGGTATCAGGGCATATGCCTGCCGATCAGCCGTCCGCCGGACATACACCTTCAAAAGTGCATCGCCCAGCTTAGGAGCCTTACTAGCATCCAGATCCATGGCTAAAAATGCTAAATCCGAAGCGATATCGATATGGCGCAGGCGCGAATTGAATTCGATGCAATCGATGATCCGAAATTTCCCCGAGTCGTCAAAATAGATATGACCGGTTCGCAAATCCCCGTGGCCATCATATATCTTACCGCTTTCACTTCGGGCATCGAACAGGGCTTTTTGATGATCCAAAAAAAGCCGCGTCGCTGACCGGACCGCTCTGTACTGCTCCGGGTCGAGCACATCGCCGATGACACTGCGGGTCTGCCGAAAGTTCTCTTCGCAGGCCGACCGCACATGATCCCGGCAAGCTGCCGCCATCTCAGGCCCGGTGCTGCCTTGCTGTTCGAAAAAGTCGGTCAATCGATGGGCCAACGCCTCGATCTGCGCCACGGTGACAACTCCCCGTTGTATCTTTGCGGCCAACGATTGGTGATCGGGCAGCTGGCGCATTCGAACAGCGTGTTCAATGGCCTCGCCTGGTCCGTACAGACGGAATCGGCCGCCGCAATGGGTGATGGGAGCCACCCCGAGATAGACCCCTTGGGCAAGGCGGCGGTTGAGCGACACCTCCTGTTCACAGCACTGCTGCCGTTTGGTAACGCTGGAAAAATCAAGAAAACCCAAGTCGACAGCTTTTTTTATCTTATAAACCACCTCACCGGTTAAAAACACTTTGGAAATATGGGTCTCTTTTTCCGTGACGGACTGAACCGGATGTGGATAAAAATCCGGGGACGACATCGCCTCGAACAACGACTCCTGATATGAGCCATCCATGGCAGGCACCTATGGCTGCATGGCTAAAATATTGTCCTGCGGGGCTCTTGGTCGAATAGTCCGTCATCGAGCAGGTTGGCGCAGCGGATGGTCGGTGAGCGGTGTATCGATTTTTGGCATAGCAGCTGTAAGAATTTCCGCCAGCGTTTATGTGAAATGTATTCGCAGCCTCCAAAACATATTATAAGTATAACATCCTGATGCGCAAACAGTAAGGGGTCGGGCATAAATAAATTCTCATCTTTGGGTAAGGGCGCAGGAAAGTGGATTGACAGGCCCAAACCATCGCACATATAATTAAAAATAATAATGCGCATGGTCTTGTTCCAGCGTACCAGCGTCGAGCTTCCTATAGAGGTCAAATAGATGTCGATTAGATGTCGTACTGTTCACCTTTGTGTTGGAGGCACTTGTGCCGACAACACAATACCCCATAGCAACCTTTCGCCTGATCCAAAGCGTGAACGTGCCAGACCTTAATTCTTGCCCACCACCTTGTTTTTAACAAACCCGGCTAACGAAGTTTGCCTGTTCCGCACCGTCCCATGGACGATGGTTGTCAAAGGAGGTGGTATTATTGGAAAACAAAATGCTTGAAAAAGACCTGGTCTTTTATGTTCCCAGCCACAGTGGTGCTGTTTTCACCCGCCAGGCTGGCAATTTAATTAACGACGAGATGATTAATGAAACCCTGGAAATATTAGCGGACGAAGTGGAAGGCCCAATCCAATACGTTGAGGAGCGTCGGGTCAAACCACGAGAGGTCGCCTAATCCGATAAAAGACAGTCGCGGAACAGGCAATGTTTTACGCCAGGCGCCTTCTCCAACTTTGTTATCCTCCGGCTTTTGCAGCGATGGGGACAATTAAATGCTATCCGGATCTTGGCAAAACACCTTTGGGCACCGCCAGTGTAACGCAGCATCCTTTGCCGGGCTCGGTTCTGATATTCATGGAACCGCCAAGAGAAGTCATTCGATCTTCAATGTTGTAAAGGCCGAAGCCGGATCCACTGCCTTGACCATCCCTGATCGCATCAAAATAGAAGCCCTTGCCACCATCTTCTACCGTAATACATATCAGTCCGTTATCACATCGAATATCTACAGTTGCCGAGTCCACCCCGGCATGCTTGGCCACATTATTTAGCAGTTCTTTGACTGAGCGGTATAATATCGAGGCCAAAGAGGGTGAAGCGGGTTCGGCATTTGGATGCGCTCGAACATCTATCGCCAACCCCTGATTTTTCCCCATACTATTCGCGAGTACGTCCAATGCAGCCAATAGCCCGCTGCGGTGCAAGACGGGAGGATTGAGCTCATAAGACAGATTGCGCGATTTTTCAATACATTCACCGATGAGTCTCTCCAGCAGAGCAAGCCTTTGCCCTACTTTTCCCTCAGCCTTTTTGCCAATGAGGCTAAGTTCCATTTTGATATAGGCAAGTTGCTGCTGAAAGTCATCGTGCAAAATGGATGCGATATACCGTCGTTCGCGATCCTCGGCACCGGACAACTCCGAGGCTAGCCGCTGAAGCAGCTCTGCGCGGAATCGAAGCTCAGCCGTTCGCTCGGAAATGCGTTGTTCAAGTGTTTCATTGAGCTTGCGGATCTTTTCCTCAGCCTGCTTACGCATGGTGATGTCGCGATCCACACCTCGATAACCGACAACATTGCCTGCAGTGTCAAAAAAAGGGACCCCGCTTGTTTCCAGGACAATGCGTCGGCCGTCTTTGTGCAAATTGACGTTTTCCAACGCCATGAAAGGTTCGCTTTTTCTGGTTAGATCGAAAAAGATTTTAACGAGTTGCTCGGATTCATCCGATGGCATCAGGTCAAACACGGTCTTGCCGATGACCTCCTTTGGGCTATATCCAAGAATCTCCTCGACCTTTGGGCTGACATAGGTGTATTCGCCTTGCGAATTAATCTCCCAGATCCAGTCGGAGGTTGATTCGACAAGCCCCCGGAACTTCTCCTCGCTTTCACGCAGCGCCACTGTAGTGCGTTTATGGGTAACCGTCTCCCACGCCAGGTCAGCCAGCTGTTTAACGGCATTGACATCATGCTCGTCGTAGTTAGTTGGTTTGTTGCCAACTCCAAGAATCGCCACAATCTTTTCCCCGCGA
>JASFKE010000611.1:0-3478 GCA_050118795.1 Desulfobacteraceae bacterium
GGCTGTTGAATCTGCAAAGATACGTTGAAGCTGAAAAGCGGCAAGTGCTCGGCGTGTTGGCGAATTACAATTTCGGTCAAACCGGCCGGCTCTATGTCTTTAGCCGGCAAGGGGAGGCCGTCATGCAAAGTGCAAACACCGAAACCGTTGCCGTTCCCATAGAGCGCATTATCGGCCAAAAGAGCGGCACCATTCGATTCGCCCATGATGGACAAAACCATTTTGGCGTGTATCAGACAACCACTCACTGGGATTGGGTCATCGTCCTTTCGCTGGCCGAATCTGAACTTTTCGCTTCCCGAAACTTCTACCTGAAATTGGTCCTGATGTTTTTTCTATTGATCCTGGCTGCCGTGATGATCCTGTCCACCTGGATGGCCGGATCGTTCCGGCAACGTATCGACGCGATTGTCGACAACATCAAACAGGCCGAACAGGGGAACCTGACCCCTTCCGAGGTCTCCATACCCGCTGATGAACTGGGCGCCATCCAGCGGGGGTTCAACGCCATGATCTCCACCGTGGCGGCCCACGCCAACGCGCTGGAAACCGCCAAGGAACAGGCCGAGGCCGCAAACCGGTCCAAAAGCGAGTTTCTGGCCCGCATGAGCCACGAGATCCGTACGCCCCTAAACGCAGTGGTGGGCCTGAACCAGGTGGTACTCAAATCCGATCTGACAGAGGCTCAGCGTGATTATCTGGAAAAGGCGCTGCTGGCCTCCAACAACCTGATGCAGGTGATCAACGAAATTCTTGATTTTTCCAAAGTGGAGGCCGGACAGTTGACCTTGACCCCTGCTTTTTTTGATCTGGACCTGATTTTGGAACACCTGGCTGATCTGTTCAACAGCAGAGTGAGTCAAAAAGATATTGAATTGATCTTTTCCAAGTCGCCTCAGGTGCCCGCAATGCTCATGGGCGATGCCGGTCGGCTGAGCCAGGTGCTGACCAATTTGATCGAAAATGCCGTCAAGTTTACCGAGACCGGCGAGGTCTTTGTGGGGGTGGAATTGAACGATGCCAGCGGCGCGCCCAGCGGGCAGGTGGTCCTCAAATTTCGGGTCAGCGATACCGGCATGGGGATCGCCGCCGATATGCTGCCTACTTTGTTCGACCCTTTTGTCCAGGCCGACAGCTCCCTGACCCGCAAACATGAAGGCACCGGTCTGGGGCTGGCCATCAGCCGGCGCCTGGTGGAGTTGATGGACGGTCGAATTTGGACCGAAAGCGCACCAGGCAGAGGCAGCACCTTTTATTTTACAGTTCTGCTGGGCACCCAAAAGAGCGATAAACCGCAATTGAGTATTCCTGTCGACCTGCATGGATTAAGGGCGCTATTGGTGGACAGGAGCGACGCCTCCGGGCGGTTTTTGAGGGATCTGCTTAAATCTTTTACGCTCAATGTCTCGTCCGTCCAAAGCGGTGAGAAAGCCATAGATGAGTTGTGCAAAGCCGGCGTCGAATCGCCCTATCGACTGGTGCTGCTGAACTGGAAGCTGCCCGGTATGGACGGCATAACCACGGCCAGGCGCATTCGTCAATTGGAGTATCAAGGACAAACCGTCACAAACCGGAAACAACAAACGGCGATTGTCCTTATGGTCACCTCCTATGCGCTTGAACAAATGCAAGCGCGCATCGACACGGCGCCCGTGGACACTTATCTGTTGAAACCCGTCAAATCTTCCCAGTTGTTCAACACCATCATGAAAATGTTCAGCGGGTCAAAAGCCGTCTTGCCGCCCGTCAAGGCCAAGCGCGCAAAATACGACCAACCACTGGCCGGACATCGGGTGCTGGTGGTGGAAGACAGTATCTTAAATCGCGATGTGGCCGTAGCCTTGTTGACCCAAGCGGGGCTTGTGGTGGAGACCACGGAAAACGGCCGGGCGGCCGTAGAAAAAGTGACCACCGGGCCAATGGGATATTTCGATGCCGTACTCATGGATATCCAGATGCCCCTGATGGACGGCTATGAGGCCACCCGGCGCATCCGCGCCTGGGAGTTCAAGGTTCAAAGTTCAAAGTTTAATTTGGGTGAATCCCAATCCACTTCCGGGCAACCGGAAACCGGAAATCCAGAACCGGGAAACAAGCTGCCCATCATCGCCCTTACAGCCCATGCCTTAAAAGGGGAGAAAGAGAAGTGTCTGGCCGCCGGCATGGATGATTATATCCCCAAACCCATAGATGAGCTTCACCTGCGACAGGTATTGCGCAAGTGGATATCACACCGAAAGGAAAGAGAAGGTAGCGTGACACAACCACCCGACAGGCGGCTGCCCCATGATCTCGCTGTTCTGGACGTGCAAGGCGCTCTGGGGCGGCTGGGAGGACGAGAGCATCTTTACCTTAAAGTCGTTCGAAAATTTATACCCGAATTCGGCCAAGCTCCCGAAGCCATCGCCGACGATTTAGCCGCTGGGGAGGTGGAGTCCGCGAAACGAACGGCACACAATTTAAATGGTACGGCTGCCGGGATAGGCGCCATGGCGCTTTCCCAGGCGGCAGATAATGCTGAAAAGGCCATTTCCGGTGAAGCGGCGGATCGGCAAGAGGCTTTGGCGCAATTGAAAAATGAGCTGGAAAAGGTTCGTACCGAAATCAGCGCCTATCTGGACAAAAAAACGAGTTCGCCCCAATCGATTGCTGCTCCGGTGGTAAAATAAACCCTAAAGACTTTTGCAGCATTGGGGTATAAAAAGCGCATGCCCTTCGGGTACAGCCGTTAAAGCGAGAACCTTGGTTCGTTACTGGGTGGTCAACCAACTGGGTATATCGATGACCGAGGCGGCTAAAAGCCTGAGCGTTGCCGTTCCGACGATAAGCGTGCAGTAAAAAAATGTCCCGTCCTTTTGCTCTTCAGTCATCGTTATGGGAGCGATGATGTTCTAATATATTTTTTGCAATTTCAGAAGCGATGAGCATTGCGAGACCGCTAATAAAAAGCCAGATAGTAAGATTGTGCATAACTTACCTCCAGGTTACTTTTTGATGGGATATTTGAATATATGGTCATGTATGTTAGAGGGGTGTGAAATTGGTGCTAAACTATTGTCAGGATATCATCAAAACTTGAATGGCATATAATCAACATCAAAAATATTACTGCGGAATTGATCTGCTTATCAGACTTTTAGATCTCAATAAATTTTCGACTTTATCACCATCCTCTATAGAGATAAGTTTATCCGAATAAACAGACTCAGCAGTTACGATTCTACTTCCTACCTTCATTTGCGGACAAGGCGAAAAGGTCTTATCAGTTCCGGTCGATGACTTCGCGAATCTTGAGGGACAATTGTTCGAGGGAAAAAGGCTTTTGAAGGAAGCCGTTGCACCCTTGGGTCATGATGGCAGAAGCATCGCCGTGGATGGTGTACCCGCTGCACAGAATTATTTTAACATGCGGATCGATGGTTCTCAGTTCTTTGAAAACTTCCTCCCCGCTTGCGCCGGGTATGATCATGTCCAGCAG
>JASFKE010000612.1:0-3474 GCA_050118795.1 Desulfobacteraceae bacterium
GCAAGGAAGGAGTTGGGCCGGACAGCAACCTTTAAGTTTGACAATATCGTTTGTCAAAACAAAACATTAAAGGCCACTGTAGCCAGAGCGAAGAAAATCGCGAACAGCCCGTCGACCATCCTTTTGACCGGAGAGAGCGGCACAGGCAAGGAGGTCTTTGCCCAGGCGATCCACAACGCCAGCGACAGGGAGGAAGGGCCTTTCATTCCCATCAACTGCGGTGCCATACCAAAAGAGCTGGTCCAGAGTGAGCTCTTCGGTTACGAGGCGGGTGCATTCACCGGCGCCGACCGAAAAGGGCGGATGGGAAAATTCGAAATTGCCAACGGTGGCACCCTTTTCCTTGATGAGATCGGGGACATGCCCCTCAAAATGCAGGTGAACTTGCTCAGAGTTATTACGGACCGGTCGATCGTAAGGATCGGCGGGACCCGGCACATCCCCGTGGATGTTCGCTTGATCGCCGCCACAAACAAGAACCTCTTGGATGAGGTTGAAAAAGGAAGTTTCCGTGAAGATCTGTACTACCGCTTGAATGTCGTACCATTCAGACTACCTCCCTTAAGGGAGAGACCGGAAGACGTGATACCCATCGCCGAATATCACCTCCTGCGCCTATCCAAAAGATTTGGCAAGAAGATTAGGAGAATTGACCCGGCTGCAAAGAAAGCCCTTGCAGCCTACTGCTGGCCGGGAAATATTCGCGAAGTCAGAAATGCCGTCGAGCAAGCGGTCAACATGACCCAAGGCAGCATCATTCTACTCAAACATCTCCCCGAATATATACATAACCCGGAAACCAAATCCATTCCGGCTGAAAATCAAAAACCGTTTAATCTGAGTGCCCTGGAAAAAGAGACCATCGACAGAGCGCTCCGCCATTATAACGGCAATGTCACCCGGGCCTCAAAAGCGCTGGGCATCGGGCGCAATACACTTTATGACAAGATGAAAAAGTATATCCTCAAGTGACCAATCCGCCATCTGTTATTAGGATCGCATCGAGAGCCATCCCGGCGACCCGCTCCACCTTGTCCCTGATAAACCGGGCTGTCTCCCTGTGACTTGCGATGGCGGCAGCGGCTGCCGGGTTCAGTCCATATTTTTCCATTTTGCGGGCAAAGCGCTGCTCCAAATCTGCGACCTGGTCGCCCACCACCAGCTTATCGGCCAGAAAAACGACCTGGATTTCATCCAGGGGGCGTCCTGGATCCACTTCCAGCTCCATGTGGGCCTCCACGATGGGGGCCAGGCGAACAAATCCATGGTCTCGGAGCAGTGAGGCGCCGGCCCGTGCATGGTCCTTACCGGTGCGGGCGATATCGTGCAACAGCGCAGCCGTGTGCACCAGCGCCACATCGATCTCCAGGCCGGCGGTACGCAGGGATTCGGCCAGACACCTGGCGACTGCGGCCACCGCCCGGCAGTGGGCGGCAACAGCGGCGGGCAGCGTATGCAAATTATTCATCAGCACCCGGCACTCGGCCTCGGTGGGCAAACCTTCACCGGCCAGCCGGGCCAGCATACGGCTGTAATCCCCGGCAGTGTCGAGGTCCAACAAGACAGCCTCGTCAGCCACGGGAAGTTCGAGACTCTCATCGTCATGCCCCTGCAGAAAACACCGCAAGCCGCCAGCACCGGGCCACTTTAGGATCTGTGGCCCCAGCCGGGACCGAATCAGGGTCGGATGTCCCCGCCGTCCATTGAATGTCGGGTAGAGGACAGCGGCTGATGACGCTTCACCAGCGTCGGCCAACCGCTTCACAGTTTGCCGGCGCACCATGGGAATATCCGCGGGATGGATGAAAAAGGCCCTGCATCGTTCCGGCAGCGCCCGGATCCCAGCCCGCACCGAGGTCAACATACCCTCGGCAAAATCCGGGTTCTCCACGCAAACCACATTCAGCCGAGCCACCGCCCGGCGAATTTCATCACCGCGATGGCCCACCACCACCAGGATATCTTCGATGCCGGTATGCTGAAACAGATGCACCACCCGCTCAATTACGCAGCGATCGCCCAGCGGCAGCAACGGCTTGAAACGCCCCATGCGCAGGGAAAACCCACCGGCCAGAACGATGGCGCCTATGTCGTAACGATTGCCCATAACAACCCAACCGAACCTAAAGCCGGAGGCCCGCCCGAACGGCGATTATTTCGGCCACGATGCTCACGGCGATCTCCTCGGGGGTACCCGCGCCGATGGCCAGGCCGATGGGGCAATGCACTCGATCGATATCGGCGGCGGTATATCCATCCTTCAAAAGCCCCTGGTAAATCTCATCCCGCTTTCGCCGGCTGCCGATCATGCCGATATAAACCGCTGGCGTCTTGAGCGCCTGGGCCAGCACTGTCCGGTCATGCAAATGGCCACGGGTCACGATAATGATATAGGTACTGCCGTTCACCGGCAAATTGTCGAAAGCCGTGCCGAAGCTGGCGATGGTATGGGTTTCCGCGGCCTCTGGAAATCGCTCGGCGGCGGAAAATTCCGGCCGGTCGTCCAGCACCACCACATTGAAACCTGTCATGGCGGCCAGATGGGTTGTGGGAAGGGCCACATGGCCGCCGCCGAAAATGTAGAGGGTCGGCGCCATCTGACCAGGATCGGCCACCACCAGCCGTTCCTCCATGCGCAGAACATGAATTTTAGCAGGTTGGTTCATCAGGTGCGACAGCTTCTCCACTCCATCGGCAGAAAAGCCCGGCCTCCCCAGTAAACGGCCGTCCGATCCCAAAACGGCGTGTTCAATGCGCTGCATATGGGTTTCGTCCCCGTAGGCGGTGGAGACCAGCATCGCCCGGCGCCCTTGGGACAAAATATCTTTCCAGTTGTTGAAGAGCGCACGGTTGGCAGCGCCGGGTTGGATATAGTCCAGGAGCACCTGCACCAGTCCGCCGCAGATCATCTCCATGACCGCCGCATCTCGATTGCTCAGGTCAAATGTCAGCACCCGGGCCGGCGCCTCGGCGCTCATCCGGGCGGCGGTGCGCATGGTTTCGGCTTCCAGCAAACCGCCGCCGATAGTACCGGCAATCTCTTGATCCGAAGTGATCAACATCCGCGTACCGGCTGTGCGCGGGGCCGATCCCTGTTGACGGATAATAGTGGCCAGTACGAATGCCCGCCCCTGGTCGAGCAATTCGCAGGCGGAGGTGACAATGGGATCCATGGCAATGGTCTCCTTTCTTAGTGAATGGATGAACCTAACGACCTGCTGTCTCCCCCTTGATGGGGGATGTCAGCGTTGTCATACGGCGCAACCTGCTGCCGCACGGGCAAGGCGTGGTCATGATGGCGGCATAGTGGCCGGTCCGATAGCGTATCAAGGGCATCGCCTCCCGGGTCAGGGTGGTCATCACCACCTCTCCGAACCCACCTTCCACCACGGGCCGCGCCGTCCGGGGATCCACGATTTCGATATACAGGTCCGCCTCCCGGAGATGAAAACCGTCCCGGGCCGTACATTGAAC
>JASFKE010000613.1:0-3465 GCA_050118795.1 Desulfobacteraceae bacterium
GGATTTTGATAAATCAACCATACTTCTTTAAGAACCAAAACTGGCACGCGTTTTAACCCAAATCTCACAATACACGAATACAGATCAAATCAACCCTGCACATACTATAATAGACAGAAACACGTTGAAGTTATACAGCATATTGTATATAGGAGTACGTTCATGCCCCCATCGCCGCTTGCGGCTGCCTCGTTGCTGCAAATTCATTCCAAACCCGGCCAATCCCGACACCCCATAGATCCGACCCGGCTTATGGATATGCTTGGAATGTCGGGAAAGGGGGCCTCGACATGGCTGGAGCGTCTGCCGTTTTCGCCGGCAGATACCACCGCCGGCACCGAAACCGAGCTGCAGACCGCTGTGCTGGGATCCCGCCAGAATGTAGATCTGGCCAGGGCCATCGAGGAGTCTACGTACTACAAAAACCTGGCCAGGCGCGCTGCCAGCGGTGATGCATCCTCCCGCCTCATTGCCGAACTCGAGGACTATCTTAACGCAACCGAACAGATTTGGGAAAACAGCTGGGTGCATTTTCCCCGCCGAACGCTCAATCCCTTTGCTGAATCGGTGTTTGTCAGCGATATGCGCGCCGATAAACGCGTCGCCAATGGTCCGTCGCGGTGTGATGTGGGCTGCTTTGCCTATACCGAAGCCGGAGAGTCGCGTATCCGGGTGCCGGTCTCCTACATGCTCAAATTATCCCTGGCCAATGCCGTGGGCCGGCCCGGGGTACACCCCATGGTGCGCGCTACAGGCATTGCCATGATGGAGCACTTTCTCAACGACAACACCTCGCCGGAGACCCACTCGTACCATCCGGTAGGACAGGGTCAAAATCAACGGGTGGGCACCGTAGCGGCTAAAGAGACCCTCATGCGTTACCTGCTCACCCAGTTGATGACCCAATATGCCAACCGCCGCTTTGAACTCGAAGCTAACGGACAGGCCGTGGTGGTCTACTTCAGCCCCACTCCCCCGGTACGCCAGAAACGGCTCAATGACCTGATATCCGATGCGTTTTACCGAAAATTGTTCATGAGCCCCTGCCTGTCGGGATGGCATCGCGGTGAGGACAAGCACCGCTATATGGCCCTGTGCCACGAAGTGCTCTCGCGCAGTCAGCTCAACGCCCTGGGC
The DNA here is from genome assembly GCA_050118795.1 of Desulfobacteraceae bacterium. Taxonomy (GTDB): domain Bacteria; phylum Desulfobacterota; class Desulfobacteria; order Desulfobacterales; family Desulfosarcinaceae; genus JARRKU01. Next base: position 1,138 of record JASFKE010000613.1, read on the forward strand.
AAGCTCAAAGAGGCGGGCATTATTTCTAACAATCTAGTGGTCCTGCCCAATACTTCCAATGTCTGTCTATCCAACAACGGCACCCACTTGAGCTTGGGCAGCCGCAGCCTGACGGATTTGATGGGCGATCCTGCTTCCGGTTATGGCGAAGTGGAGGAAAAGTATTACGGCGACCTGGTCATCAAGATCAGCGAACATTTCCTGCCGCTTTTTGTGGGCACGTACTCGGCGGCGCCGTACCGCTTCGATTTCTGGGATTTTCATCCCGAGCGGGCCCTGGGATTTCTTCCCCATGAGCTCGATTACACCCACCTGCGTATGCTCTGGCGGCGCTGGAAAGGCAAAGCGCGCATCAAATGCTTCGGCCGTCCCATCACCCCGTTCGGGCCGGAGTGGATTGATCGTGCTGTCAGCAGGATTATGGGTCTCAAGGGGGATTTCGTCGCCGACTTCCGTCTGATCGATTACCTGGTTGCCCTGCTGAGTACTGATGAAAATCCCGCTTTGGACGGCCGCTCCGGCAACGACCATCGTCTGCTGGCCGATCTGGAGAATATGGGGACCTTTCATCAGGCCATGCCACTCTATCTGCCATACCGCCTCCGACAGTATGGGCAGATTGGCTTTAGCGGTTACGAGGCGCGTTATTTCAGCTTGTTCGAAAATGTTGTCCGTGACATGGGCAATGCCGCAGACCTTCAGCTGCTGGTTACCATGTTGGCCTACAAATGCATTTTATTCCAGAGCAGCACCCATGCCATGATACCCGACAGTCCCACGGTGGAAAGTGAACGGCGCCAGTTCTTCTTCGGTGCGGCCATTGGCATACCGACCTTTTACGTGGATAAAAACAGCCCCAACCACTTTTTGATGAAGATCGTCCGCTCGGCCCACAGAACCCGCTCCAGCCGACGCTATCCCAATTATATCCGGATCACGGCGCGGGAATACCAACTGGCGCTGATCCGTATGCTGCGACAAGAGGCCGGCGATTTGATTGAATTGATGCAACTGAACGACGTGATGGATGATCTGGAATTGCGCGTCAACGACCCGGAGAACCACTCCTGCGCCGGTCGTCTGACCAAAGGGATTCTCGATACCGGCGGTTGGCCTGACCCCTTCAAAGGGGAAGGCCGGGCCTTCAATCAGGAGGCTGAAACATACTATCGCGACACTCTGCGTCGGCAGCACATTCAAGAGGCGTTCGCTCATTTCAGTGTGGCGGTGCGCGAACTGGACAGTTGGGCATCTTGGCGTTCCGGGCAGCACAATCAGGCCCTGCTTTCCATTTTGGGGGGAAAAAATGCAGACGATTATCTGGTATCGGCAAAGCGCGCAGTGTTGGCGGATGATCTATCCGAAGAGATGTGTGAGAATTTGATTTATCTGATACTGCTGCTCATGCATAAGAGCAGATCGGAATCGCCGTAACTCTGGAATAGGGTTTATCAATAGTCAATCCGTGCAATTCGACCGGTGTGGCGCGAGATCTTTTTCGCCTCAAAGATAGGAAAACAGGAAAATACGACAATGATGCAACACCAGTACATCCACCGTGACAGTGGACGCATAATCGATGAATCGCTCATTGCCGACAGCTGGGTTCAATTGCTCTATGGCAATGCACGCGAAAAAGCCCCCTTCGTCTTCAAAGCCTTGACGTCGGCATGGTCCAGCCAATGGCTCGGGTATATGCATTTTGACCTGCCGCTGCATCGTAGACCGGCGAAAATTCGTAAAATCATCGATGCCCTTGGCATCGATATGGGTGAATGTGTGGCTTTGCCGGAGGATTTGGACAGTGCCCGCAAGCTCTTTGAGCGCCAGATTCAATACTGGCGCTGCCGGCCCATGCCGGACAGTGCCCATTGTGTTGTGGCGCCATCGGATTCCAAAGCGCTGGTTGGCGATTTGCATGACAACTGCGGCCTGTTTGTGAAGGAGAAGTTCTTTTCCTACGAGGAGATGCTGGGGCCATGGCAGCAGCGCTGGTTGTCCTCTTTTTCGGGTGGCCGCTATGCGGTGTTCCGCTTGACACCCGAAAAATACCACTACAATCACACCCCGGTGTCGGGCAAGGTGGTCGATCTGTATACCATTGAGGGAGATTACCACTCCTGCAACCCCGGAGCGGTGGTAACCGCAGTGACCCCCTATTCGAAGAACAAGCGGGTGGTCACCATTATCGACACCGATCTGCCCGGGGGAACTGGCGTTGGATTGGTGGCCATGGTGGAGGTGGTCGCTTTGATGATCGGTAAGATTGTACAATGTTACAGCGCCAGGCGCTACGATTCCCCCCAATGTGTCCAACAGGGATTGTTC
>JASFKE010000614.1:0-3457 GCA_050118795.1 Desulfobacteraceae bacterium
ATGGTGGATATTATAATATCGATGGTATATCGCACACTTTCGCAAAGCCAGCCGGCTCACCGGATACGGCGCCTCCCACCACATTCGGTGGAAAAGGCCAAAAGCTTTCCGGATAGGGCTCGCCGGACTTCACATCGAAAGCGGCAATTTACGGCCCAAAAAGCAAACCATGCTATCTTAATAAGAGTAACAGGCTTTTTTCACCATTTTACCAATTTTTTTAACCAACTATGGGTTTAGATTTCGCACCGTCGAATGATTGCGGGAATCGTACAGACTCTCTGGAAAGAAGGGGGAGCGATCTATATCCTGCATAAGAATCGCCCCCCCCTGGGGAAAAAGTGAAGCTGTTTTAAATTAAGGTTGGGTTGAAATTATCAATTGTGGCGGCTTTTTATACCTCTCCATGGGGCATAAGGAGCACACGCGCATATTCTATTTCACCGTCGGCAAGAGCGTCCAGCATCTTGATGGCATCGTCAAGGGGCGCTTTGAAAAGGGAGTAAGGTTTTGTATCGATTCTCCCTTTGCCGATGAGGTCGAAGAGCATGAGAATCTCTTCCTTGGTGTAGACGAAGCTGAAATTCATATCGATCTGACGGCACCCCACAGCAGCGGTAACCAGTTCGTATGGCCTGCCGTCGTTTCCAATCATCATCACCTGTCCGCTGCTCATACAAAGATCGAGACAGGTCTGGACCGATGCCGGGTGGCCGGCCGCTTCATAACAGACCTGGGCGCCGGGGATATGGGAAAGGATCGCCTTGGCCTTTTCAAGGTCTTGTTCATTGGAAGGATCAAAAGCATAGTCCGCGCCACACTCCAGAGCGAGTTTGCGTTTGGACTCCAGCGGGTCAAAACAAATCAGGTTGTTGGGGCCGCCCAGCTTTGCGGCCTGGATCACCGACAAGCCGATGGAACCGCACCCGGAGACCACCACATTGTCCCCGGGCCGCATCTGGGAACGGCGCACCGCATGAAAACCGACACCCAACACGTCAAAGAGCACAGCCTGTTCAAAGCTCACATTATCGGGGATTTTAAACAGTTCGTTCTGGGGAAACCGGGAGAGCACATACTCGGCGTAAGCGCCCTTGGTTCCGGGTCCGATACCGATGGTGTTGGGAAATCCGTTGACACAGGTGCTCGGATTGCCGGTGTTGCAGGAATAGCACTTGCCACAGTCCCCGGGGGGGCCAAAAGCCACCCGGTCGCCCGCCTTGACGAAATCAACGCCTTCGCCGACCGCGTCCACATATCCCACCGGCTCATGCCCGAGAATCACCTCCCAATTGAAAATACCCTCCATGGAATAGGCGTGAATATCGGTTCCGCAAATTCCACAATAGGCTACCTTGACAACAACCTCTCCGGGGCCCGGGCTCGGTTTTGGAATATCCACAAACTTCACATTGCGTGGGCCATAGTATTGTACTGCTTTCATGAATTTCTCCTGTTTTCGATATATTTTGCCAATCCTAAGTTAGTTTCAACGGCCGTAGTTATCAAAAGCCGTGCCAAAATGTGCAATGGCGCTCAATAAATACATCATATTGAATTTTATCGATATTTAACCAAACCAAATGCATCGCCGAATTGCTGCCGCCTCCGCTGGTTCGCCAAACAAGGCATAGCCCGCCATATTCGGTGACATCACCATGGCCGGCCAGCAGGCCCGACCCTAAAAATCCGGCCGACTGATCTGCAATCTCTTCATTTTATTCCTGAGGGTACTGGGTTTGAGCCCCAATTTATGCGCCGCGCCATTTCGACCTTCTACCTTCCAACCGGAGTCCTCCATGGCTTGAAGGATAAATATTCTCTCCATCTCCTTATAGGTCTTTTGATCAGTGCTTTTTGGCTGTGGAGAGTCCGGAATGGATATCTGCAGATTTCCCTCTTCGCTGGTGATCACTGCCCGCGAAATAATATTATCAAGCTCCCGGATATTGCCCGGCCAGCAGTAGCGGTTCAGTTTTTGGATAATCTTTTTAGGAATTTTATCGAAGCGTTTGCCGATTTTGACGCTGTACTGACTGACAAAATGGGTCACGAACAGCGGGATATCTTCAAGACGGTCGCGCAACGGCGGGATGGAGATGGGAAAAGAGTTCAAGCGGTACCAAAGATCGCTGCGGAATCTGCCGCGCTCCACCTCATTTTCCAGGTTACGGTTGGTTGCGGCGATAATACGGACATCCACCTTCAGGGTGCGGCTGCCGCCCAACCTTTCAAACTCTCCCTCCTGGAGGACCCGCAGCAGTTTGGGCTGAAGTTCAAGGGGAAGCTCTCCGATCTCATCCAGAAACAGTGAAGCGCCGTCGGCCAGCTCGAACCTGCCGATGCGTTGCTTGTCCGCGCCGGTGAAGGCGCCTTTTTCGTGGCCGAACAACTCGCTTTCGATAAGATTGGGGGTCAGTGCGGCACAGTTGACTTTGATCAAAGGCCGCCCACTGCGCTTGCCGGCGTGGTGAATGGCCCGGGCAATGAGCTCCTTGCCGGTTCCGGTCTCCCCCAGAATTAAAACGTTGACATCGGTGGGAGCGACTTGCTCGACCTTGAAGAGCACGTTTTTCAGTGAATCGCTTTGCCCGATAATTTCTTCGAAATTGTGCTCCAGCGTCAACTCGTCCCGCAGATAGACATAATCGGCCTCGACTTGCTGTTTTAAACGGTTGATCTGTGTCAAAGCCCTCTGCAAAGAGGCTTCATGTTCTTTTCGATTTATGGCGTTGGCGAAGATCTCTCCAAAAAGACGGATACGGGGAATCAACTCATCAGGCCAAATCTGATGGGTTCGGGTGGTGGCAACCACCAGCGCGCCAACAATAGCCCCCCCCACTGAAATGGGAACCGAAAGCCACGACCGGGTGCCGAACTTTTTATGAATCTGTTTTAACTTTTCCGCTTCCGGGGGCAGGTCGTCCAGTTTTGAAAACCGGACAACCTCTCCGCGATTCCATCTTTCGAAACAGTACTGATAATTATCGATATAATTGGGGTTCTCTTTCAGCCATATCCGCAGCTTCTTGATATGCTCCCTATCCTCTTCGAGCCACCAGTTGAAACGGTCATCGATCTGATAGGTACCCCTCTTTTTTCCCGCCAGATAGAAAATGCACCGTTCAACACCCAACAAGGCGCCCAGGCGGCCGAGATCCTTTTGGATAAACCGAACCATATCTTTGGCAGGCATATTGATATATGTTGCTGATATTTCGGATAAAAGACGATCGAAACGCATGTCGTTCTCCATGCGCTCGAACGCTTTGAGCCTTTCCAGGGCACCCGCCAGAATCTGACCCAGATGCTGCAGGGACCTTACCAAAGCCGGCGGCCACTCTCGATAGTTGCGAACACTGTTGAAAAAAAGTCCGCCCTGGACCGCTCCGCCCACGATAAAGGGGAGGATGAGGGCGGATTTGACGCCGAGCCTTTTAATTTGCGCCCGATCGGA
>JASFKE010000615.1:0-3456 GCA_050118795.1 Desulfobacteraceae bacterium
AATGCCGCCCCACCTCTTGAAGTGCATCTACAAATCCCACGAACTTATTGTAGAGGCCACCGGCTTTGTTTGCGATCTCGATGCAGTGGCGATTTTGATACTCATGGCGCCAAATATTTTCAATGGTTCGCAGGGTCACCAATAAGGTGGAGGGGCTGACCACCAAAATATTTTTATCAAAGGCCTCGCTGAACAATCCCGTGTCGCGCTCCACTGCAGCCAAAAAAGCGGCCTCGATGGGAATAAACATGAGCACGAAATCAAGACTGCAAACCCCCTCCAACGCCTCATAGCGCTTACTGGCCAGTGACCGTATGTGGATGCGTATGGACTCAATATGGGCTTTCAAAGCCATCTCTTTTTGATCTGCATCTTCAGTCGAATAGTAGATCTCATAATCATTCAAAGAGACCTTGGCGTCCACCACCACATCTTTGCCCTTGGGCAGGCGCACGATCACATCGGGCTGGTAGCGGTTGCCCTTGCCATCTTTGAGCCGGACCTGGGTTTCATATTCACGGCCTTTTTGCAGTCCGGAAGCCTCTAAAACCCGCTCAAGGACAACTTCCCCCCAACTGCCGCGGGCCTTGCTGTCTCCCTTGAGCGCTTGGGTCAGATTCAATGCCTCCTTGCTGATGCGCTGATTGAGCTCCTTGAGATGATGGATCTGTGTTTGCAAAGACGCCCTGTCCCGGGACTCTTTATCGTAGACATCCTCAACCCGTTTTTTAAAATCACCAATCTGATCTCGCAGCGGCGAGATCAGGTGGTCCATATTGATACGGTTCAGCTCGGTGAAATTTTTACTTTTATCATCAAAAATCTGGTGGGCCAGATTTTGAAATTCGTTTTTGAGCTGATCCCGGGCCTCATTCAGAAGGGCAATTTTTTCCGATGCTTGTTTACGTTCATCCCCAAGCAACGTTTTCAATTCGGCAATCCGGGCCGCCAATTGCGCATTTTGATTTCGAAGGGCCTGCAACTGCTCATCTTTGCGACCCATTTCCGCTTCCATTTTTTCAAGCTGCAGGGCCTTGGCTTGAGCCTTGGCCAACGCCGCAGACTCATTGCGAAGATCGTTTTGCAAGGATGCATAACCCGATTTTATCCCGCTCAATTCTTGTTCCAGAGCCGGTATGCGGCCTGCTGTAGTCTCCAAAGCAGCCCTGGCCACATCGAGTTTGGCCAACTGTGACCGGAGTTGGTGAACCTGCCCATCACGCTGCTCCAACCGATGACGCAACTCCTGTGAAATCGCCAGTTGGGCGTTGAGTTTTTCCTCCACAAGGGCCTTTCTGGAATCCAAGGCCGCCAGCTTTCGTTCAAAAACAGTTTTAAGACGCAGTTTGATGGCCAGCCCGAAAACCACGGCGCCGAAGATCACGCCCGTAGCGGCAACGATTATGATGTCATAGTTGTTGTGAAAAATCATACGGATATACTCCGGCATGGGGGTACGGGAACACCCATACCCATTCACCCGCCATAAAGCAATGGCCATTTCGGGCGCCGGACGAAGACACCGCCGGGATAATTCCCTACAGCCGCCAAAATCTTTAGAACTCCAAATCCGTCGTTGGCTGGAGCTGCAGTACAGTGTCACGGCTCTTCACCCTTGCCGTACCGGCTTTGGAGCCCTGAAAAACCATCCCGACAATGGGCAATATGCTGAAGTTTCAGTCCTTTGCAGGCTACACACGATTGAATAATATTTAGTTTTTAATTCAACATTTACCCCCCTGTTTCTATTGACAAAAATAGCGCCACTAGATATGTTGAACCCTTGGCTTTAAAAAAGACCCAACACTTAATGTAAGCACCTGTTTTTTCTCATATTTTTTAGCAGGCGGCCAACGCTTGAACACCACCTTCCACAATGGTGGAAACACGGATTGCGCTTAATAGGAATGTCGAGCATAGCAAAATGACTAACAATCCATCAAACTCTCTATTTTATTTCAAAAGACACCGCTGCTTGCGCTATTCCCGCCTATCGGAATTTTCTACCGCTGTAGATTTCAAAATAGAAAAATACAATAATGAAAGGAGGGATCCATTCAACTATCTTGGTATTTTCCGACCCGTATGGGGTCAAAGTACAACATATTTTTAAAAAACTGTAACTTCTAACCGGTATCGTCACAAGGAGGAAACATTGGCTTTCGAATTCTATAAAGAGAGTTATGCCGGCAGCGTCATGGAAGTCACCTTGGGAAAAGGCGACAAGGCTGTGACTGTTGGCGGTGAGAGCTGCTATCCGTTCTACCAATTTGAAGGCAAAATGCCCCGCAAGCCGCGTATTGCTATGGAGGTGTGGGACATGACGCCTGAAGATTGGCCTGAAGGCGCCATGGCGCCGTTTAAAGATGTGGTTAGCGACACGGCGGCCTGGGCCAAAAAGTGTGTGGTTGAATATGGCGCGGAAATGATCGTCCTGCAACTCAAAAGCATCGATCCCAACGGCATGGACGCCAGTCCGGCCGATGCCTCGGCCACGGTTAAAAAAGTTCTGGACGCCATCGACGTGCCCTTAATCATTTGGGGCAGCGCCAACAACGAAAAAGATGAGGAGGTTCTCAAGCAACTTTCCGAGGATTTCCAGGGTGAGAACCTGATTTTGGGACCGGTTGAGGATAAAAACCATAAAGGCATCGGGGCGTCAGCCATGGCCTATGGTCACACCTTGATCTCCTCTTCGCCCATCGACGTCAACCTTGCCAAGCAAGTCAACATCCTGTTGGAGAACCTCGGTATGCCGATGGAGAAGGTGATCATCGATCCCACCACCGGCGGTCTGGGGTACGGACTTGAATATTCCTACTCAGTAATGGAACGCCTGCGCATGGCGGCATTGGCCCAAGGTGATGACAAACTGCAGTTGCCCATCATCAACAATCTGGGCAACGAAGTGTGGAAAAGCAAAGAGGCCAAACAGACCTCCGAAGAGGCGCCCGCCCTGGGCGACCCGGAAAAACGCGGTATCCTGATGGAAGCGGTCGGAGCTGTGGCCTATTTGCTCTCCGGCAGTGACGTCCTGATTATGCGTCATCCTGAAGCCATCCGCATGACGAAATCTTACATCGAGCTGTTGATGGATGGTGGCAGCGCCGCCGACGTAGCCCCCATCGCCAAGCAATTGGCAGGGGCGGATGTGGATTTGGCGGCCCTGGCCCCTGAGCCCGATTTGACCATAGAGGAAGAGAAAAAGGCTGCTCCGGTCAAAAAGGCGGCACCCAAAAAAGCCGCCCCCAAAGCTGAGGCGCCCAAGGCTGCACCGGCTGAAGCGAAACCGGCGCCTGCCGCAGCCCCGGCTGCCCCGGCTCCGGCACCTGAACCCGAGGCGCCCAAGGTAGATCCGGCAGTGGAAGCAGCTGCCAAAGCCAAAGCAGAAGCAGAAGCCAAAGCCAAGGCCGAAGCCGAAGCCAAAGCCAAAGCAGAAGCGCAAGCCAAAGCCAA
>JASFKE010000616.1:0-3454 GCA_050118795.1 Desulfobacteraceae bacterium
GTTTTTGCAAGATTGGATCTTATTTTTGTACTTGCCGGTATACATAATTGATTCTTGTGTGTCAATCCATGAACACCAGAAAAATAACCGGCGTAAGGAGAAAAGACTTTTAACCTATTTTGCCATCTATTTTTATGTTTTATGCAACTATAGGGGAAACAGGGGTTCCCGGCGCAGACGCCGATCTGCATCCCGGTAGGAATCGATATCCCCGATATCCAACCGGGTGCCCTCCAGCCTTTGGGCCATCACCGGTTCCCGGCGGCAGAGATATTCGATGAAATGGCCCGGAGCATCCGGTCGGTTTTCCGTGGCAAGAAGTGTTTCCATATGCTCGATTGCGCAAGGGCGCAGAAAGTAAAGCGGCGGGCAACTCCAGGTAGAGGGCGGGTCCGTGGGTTTTTCATGCAGCCGCAATACCCGGTCGACATCGTCCAAAACAAGGACACCGGTTTTTTTCAGTTTGCGGCGATCGTATTGCGGCAGGGCCACCACCAGGTGGCGCTTTTCCCGTAGAAATCGCTGCCAGAGTCCGGCCAGGGGGAAACGAAAAATATTGTCTCCGGCAGCGACCAGCATCGGTTGGGGAGATAAAAGGCTTTTCAGAACAAAGTGCAGGTCCGCCACCGCTCCCAGCCGGCGGGCATTGCAGGTCGTTCCGTCATTGTGGATGATGATCGGTATCGACAGGGCTCCGGCGGCGGTTTTTTGCCCGGCCCATCTTCTGAAATGGTCATGAAATTTATCGTTGGTGACGATGTGCAAGGTCTCCAGAGCCGGTAAATGGGCGATTTGATCCACAAGATAGTCGATTACCGGCTTGTCCGCCACAGGCAGCAAGGGTTTGGGAAAGGACCGGGTCAATGGGTAAAGACGCGTGGCATAACCGGCGCACAGCAAGACGGCGATCATATGCACCTCAATCCTGAACGGGTACTCTGTCCCATATTCGTTCGCTTCGTTGGCTTTTTACTGTCCGTTTCGGATCTTATCAGATGCTTCCCGGGCTGTAAATGGTCAGGGCGCTGGAAGAAAATAATTCCCACGGATTGCTCCGGATTTGGGTTCGTCTACAAGGCACATCCAACAGAAAAGCAATGCCATGTAGCAAAGTATAAAAGATTAATATTAAAATTCTCCTATTTTACAGTGGCATATTGACAAATTACGTGCCTTTGTGTTAGTCTACTGTGCAGCATTCGCGTTACCGGTCCAGTTATTACTTCGGCAGTAGCCAAGGGTTGATTCAAATTCAAAGCTTCATACAGCCGGTGACGTTCATCTTTATCACCGTTTAGATTCCCGGGATTTTTCATTAACAGCCAGCGCCCCCCTTTACACTTGCTTTTCCAGATAACCACTGCCTTCGTTAAACAGAGCGCGGTGCAATTGTCAAAGTTGATCATAGGTCCTTGGCCATTTTGCAGACGATGACTTAACCTGGCGAAGGACCTTGCAGGCCTGGCACAAGACTCTCCGGACCTCTATCGGAAATCTCACAGTAGAATATCCGGAGCATGACCGATGCCCCTTCCAATGTCAATTTTTCTTATTAAAAGGAGGTTAAAAGTTGTGAGATTTATCTGCACTATAGCAATAGTTATTGCATGTTCAGCTTCATTATCCTGGGCGGATATCATCAATTTCGGTGCCGGCTCCATTTCAAATCAGATAAATCCAGATAGTTATGGTTGCGTTATTGACTACGGCAGTTGGATTTATAATGCGGGTGTTGTTGATCCCGGTATTGCAGGCTGCGATACGGACAGCGATAATAATGGCAAGCCCACTGGTTTGCCCACTGAGATGATACCCCAACTCGTCGAACCAGCGGCGGCAAAACACACAGGAACCCATCGCTGGTGGGGCTCAGTCGCTTTTTACGGTGAAATGCCAGTGGGGGACAGCACAAGGGCTGGGTATATCACTCCCGACCCAATTATGGCGCGAATCTCCAACCGGGGCTTTCGAGCGCTGGGCATTCCAGGTGGCTTAAAAGTTCAATCAGAAAACGCATTTAATTATCAAATACCAGATCCCTTTAGTGAGGTTTTTGATGGTATTGCCATTGGCAACGGAGACTTTGCAAATCTTGAAGCGTTTATGAAAGACTACAGTGACGGAAGTGTCACTGTGGAATGGCGATCAGGCGCTGTGCCTGTTATGGAAGCAACCTTTGTTTATGGCTCACCCTATGTGTTTGTTGAGGTTAAAGCAGGCACACCTGTCATTCGCACTAAAAGTTCCAGCGGACCGGAAAAAGGGGTGTTTCTACAAGAGGAACACGTCTTAGGCGTGACCACGAATGTCGCCGGTAACAGGAACCATTTTCTCATTGTAGGCAATGATGGTGCAAATTTTGAGGATGTTGACAGCAGCACAACGGTTATCGGCAACTGTTCAGAACTGACCTTGGCCCTATTGCCTGTTGAAAGCGGCGATCCTTCCACCGATATGATTAATGTGGTGCAGGAGCTGGCGCAAAACCGGGTGGCTTCGGTCTCCATCGATTATCGTGTGGATCAACATACCCAAAAGGTCACCGTCAGCCAGCAATATCTTGATGAAGAGGGTCAAAGCATCACAACCCTTGCCGGTCTGATGCCGCTGCAGTGGAAAAATACGACCCATGCCACCGGCCCCTATAAAATACGCAGTGCGCGTGGGATCGTACGTTTCACGCCCACAGACAGTTTTGAATATTCGATACCATTCGCAGGGGTGCTGCCCACGCTGCCCTTACAGGCATCCAGTTTGGATAAGGCGCAATTGAGAACACTGATTCTGGAATTCGTCGAACAGGACGAATCGATGTGGAACAGTGCCAATGATACCTATTGGGCCGGTAAGAACTACGGTAAAATTGCCGAACTCTCAGCCATTGCGCGCTCTGTTGGCATGACTGAAGAGGCCGACCGGTTGCTGAGATACTTGCGAAACGAACTGGAAGATTGGTTTACCGCTAATTCCACCGGCGACTTGGATGTCACCAAGTATTTTGTCTATGATGACCAATGGAATACACTTTTGGGGTTGGATGAATCCTACGGTACGCACCAGCAACTGAATGATCACCATTTTCATTACGGATATTTTGTACGTGCCGCCGCGGAAATCTGCCGTGCCGATGCAACCTGGTGCGGTAAAGACGCTTACGGTCCCATGGTGGAACTGCTAATCCGTGATTACGCCGCCGGTCGTAATGACACTCTGTTTCCCTATCTACGCAATTTCGATCCTGCCAACGGATTTTCGTGGGCATCCGGGCACGCTAATTTTATTTTGGGTAATAATAATGAATCGACTTCGGAAGCAGCCAATGCCTACGGCGCCATGATTCTATACGGACTGGCGACAGGCAATAGCGATCTTGTGGAACGCGGCATCTACCTGCATGCCTCAACCACCGCATCGTTTTGGCAGTATTGGAACAATATCGATCGATATCGCGGCC
>JASFKE010000617.1:0-3452 GCA_050118795.1 Desulfobacteraceae bacterium
CATCGGTCTGATGGCCCATAGACAAGGCGTAGGCTGCCGTCAGCCGATTGGGCTCCAGCTTCAGCACCTTGACCCGCAGCTCATCGAATATTTCCTTGGTTAGTTATAAAATAGGCACAAAGATTGTTGTTAAATATTGTGGAAAAGGGGAGAGGATATGGAAACGATTACTGTTTCGATGATCGATGGAGCGCGTGAACTGTTTCATCAATGACGCCCCCAAATAGGGGCGTCATTGATGAAATGATAAAACAGAATAAGTATACATCACCTTCCGCATTCAAGCCGCCTTGATTGTCTTCTTTTTAGAGCGCTTGATTTTTGAAGGCTCAATCAGCAATTTGGTAATCAGCTGCTGATCCGGATTAGCGCTGTTAAATACAGGAATATCCGTAAAGGCTGACAGTTCCCTTATATGTAATGGCGAGCTGGAGCACACGCCGGATATGGCATCCGGCTTCATACCGTAGTTTTCCTCGAGGATCTTTAATCCGCCGATGGCCCCAAATGCATCATTGGCGCATAAAATCAGCCGATGAATCCGTGAACGCACCTCCTCCGACTGCAACAGCATACTCGTTTCGCGTTGAATGATCCCGTCGGCAAATTCCACGATCCAGAAATTCTTCGGGTTATTGGCGTATTTTAAATCTAACGTGTTAAAGACATGCAATAACTCGCTTTGGTCCAGCATGTAAGTCGACGGGTGGCCCAGCAGGGTAAAATCGGTGTAGTGACTGGCGCCGGCGTCGTTCATATGCAGGATATCCTTCAGACTGGCAGTCCCGGCAACCTTAGAGGCGCGGACATTGTAGCCCGCAGATGACAGGACCCAACAGCAGGCTACGGCCGCCATACTTTTACCCGAATTCATGGAAGTGCCGCAAACCAGGATCATGGGGGACCGCGGTGTCTTCTTGATCTGGTTTTTTGGTTTGATCATGGAAAACTGCCGTGTATTGAGCACCTGGCCGTCAGCAGCGCATACATAACCAAGCACGCGGACCCTGGTGGGATCCTTTATCAGCGTATTTTTGGTTTTTACCTTTCCGATGATACCCGAGCGGGCCAGCAGATCGACTTCCAGGCTGCTGTCTTCGGGCACGAAACCTTCATAATAGTCCGGTGCATACCTGTGGCCGTATACAAAGATGCACCTGGACCCGTTATGAATATTATGAATCCGGCCCGATACGTTTTCCAGCGTAGAGTGCTGGCCGATTCGGACAATCTGGCCGTACACCACATCACCCGGCTCCGGTATGCGATTCAACGCCTTGTAATACTTGGTATGGGATGGTTTCAGGGTAAACGCCGCGCTGGGCAGGATAAATCCCTTGGTGATTTTACGCATTTGACTACGCTCCTTTTTCTATCAAATCATTTCGTCTTTACCTGCTAAAAACGCAATCGCCGTATGGGCAAATCGATCATTGATGCGATGCGCTGTCCTTTTTAAAATCCGCAACTGGCTGCGGAATCGAATATGCTCCTTGTCTGCCATTTGTTTTAACGCTAGAAACCAATTGGCCGCGCGTTCCCGCCTTCCCCGGCCCTGTAATTGGCAAAGATCGACCATGTGAAAATTCTCCCTGAATGCGCCTTGGGTATGATCGTTCTCGCCCACCAGCACGAGCATGTTTTGACGGCACAGGCACTGGAGCCTCTCCCGGCCCTTTTCCGGTGCGTACGGCTCACCCAAGCCCAGAGGGTACAACAACCATGGATCGGGCCACACAAACCATCCGGGGGCTCCCACAACCATCCGAGAAAACCGGTTTCCATGAAAGGCGGCATAGCGGTGCACAAATTGCCCGCCGCCGGAAAAGCCCAACAAGAAACAATTCTCTGTCTCGAGACACGGGATCATTAAGGCTGCGGCATCGACGAGCTGATTCAAGCGCACATCGGCACGCAACCCGAAACGGTTCAGACGCTGATAGTCTTTCTGGAACCGCTTCTCATCGAAATGAGGTGCCAAAACCGCCCATTTATGCTCGGCAACCCGCTGCCCCCAAAACGAAGCAAACCGGCGTACGGCTTGTCGCCCTTTGGCGCTGTTTTGGCTGGCACTGTACCCGTGCACGACGACCAGCAATCGCATGGGGCCATCATGTGTGCGCCTCGCAACCGGAAGGTGGATGCAAACATATTGGCCGTCCAATGCATAAAGATCGTTTGCTCCCTTAGTCATGGGATCTGGTGGCGGAACCAGAAGTGACGGCTTTGCACCACCAGGGACGTGCAAAATGCTCTTTTTCGCTACCACGGATTTCATTCAATCCAATGTATCGTCATTGCTTCGGTGTTAAAGGCGTGGCCGATGCCACCCTTGTGGTCGATACAGATCAATCCGCCGCGTCCGCCGATGGAGCCGAGAAGGTTCAAGCTGTGCCGAGCGGCATCCATGGCATTCTTTCCAGGATTGTATTGCAGATAATTGCTTGCCTCTTTGGCCAGGCAGAGGACCATGATCTTTTCTCCCACACCGGTGCAGGATATCCCGCCATATTTGGAGCAATAGGTTCCGGCACCGATGATAGGCGAGTCTCCCACCCGGCCGGGAACATTCATTTTGAGTCCTCCGGTGGATGTGCCTGCGGCCATGCGACCGCTGCTGTCCATGGCCACACACCCCACCGTTCCCAACGCCTCGTTGCTATCGAAAAGGCATTTATCCACATGAAACAACTGTTCGTAAGTGGTTTGAGTTCGCAACTGCTCCAAAATATCAAACCAGATCTCGACCTTTTGACGGGTTCGCGGGTCGTACTTGGGAAAACCTTCGGAACGGGCAAATTCGGTCGCCAACGGCCCTGCCAGCGCAATATGCTGGGTTTCCTCCATCACTTTGCGCGCCACGGCGATGGGATGCTCGACGTCTTCTATGCCGATCACCGCTCCGGCCGACAAATCATCTTTCATGACGGATGCATCCATCCGGACCCGGCCATCCAGCTGAAGATAACTGCCGACACCGGCGTTAAGGTGGCGGGATGCTTCTAAACGTCGGACCGCCAGTTCCACGGCATCCACGGCACCTTTTTCTTGCAGCACTTCATAGGCCTCTTCACAGGCGGCGATAACATCCTGCCGACGTTCGGCTTCATCGGCCTCCTGGTTGCGGGCACCGCCGTGCACTATGATTTTCGGTTTCAAAATGCCATGTCTCTTCTTCCGGATAAGAGCGACCAGCGTTCCTTTTTGATGCGTTTTACAATAAAAGCGCCTGGCTGCAGAAATGAATCTTAGCTTCAGGATTTTAATCCCATTATCGCACCGCTACCCCGGGAGTGAATTCCATACCCACAGCGAATTTACGATGACTGAATTTCAATGGATATGGCATAATCTCCTTTTTTGCGATGGTTGATGGATGAGCATGTGTCTCTAATGGCTACCTGAATATTAGAGCAACCGGTGTGCCAGGATTATATCTTGATGAAATTATA
>JASFKE010000618.1:0-3445 GCA_050118795.1 Desulfobacteraceae bacterium
CCCACAACCAAGGCCGACTTGATGATGGGCACCGACACACTATAGAGCGGTTCGATGTAGGCGGCTTTGGCAACAGCCATGCGAACCAGATCCTTGGCCTTTTCGGTGGCCTTATCCGGGTTGTTCATATGAACCCATGTGTTTTGGTCTCGGATATTGGCCATCTCAAAAAGATATTTGTTCAAACCGGCTTCGCGTATGGTCTCCTGGAAGAGCGGTTCATGGGTGCGCGGTGAGCAGGATGCCACCACCACACGGTTAATCTTCTTTTCGACGATGATCTCTTTGAGGTGGACCTGGCAGTCCTGGGAGCAGGAGAAAAGGTTGTCTTCCACATGTACCACGTGGGGCAGGGTGCCGGCATAGTCGCGCACCGCCGGTACATCGGCCACCCCGCCGATGTTGATGCCGCAATTGCAGACGAAAACGCCGATGCGCGGGGGTTGGCCGCTGGTGTCCGCTTCCGGCGGCACCTCTTTTTCAGAGGTGAGCGACCAGCGCGTATCGCCAAGTTTTTCGGTGGCGCACACCGCGGCTGCCGAGGCCTCCATCACCGAGTGGGGGATATCCTTGGGCTCTTGGAACGCGCCGCATACAAAGATGCCGTCCCGGGATGTCTTCACCGGGGCCAGGCTGCTGGTATTGGCAAAACCGTATTCATTGATGTCGATATCCAGTTTCTTGGCCAACGCCGCAGTGTCGGCGTCGGCGGACAAGCCCACCGACAGCACCACGATATCGAAGAGTTCTTCCGCTGTATTGCCTGCTTCGGTGGCGTACACGATACGCAATCGCTCCTCTTTGTCCGGGTAGACCGAGTGGATGCGCGAGCGTATGAAACGCACGCCGTAGTCATCTTCGGCACGCAGGCAGTACTTGTCAAAGTCTTTGCCAAAGGTCCGCATGTCCATGAAGAAAATGGCGGCATCCAGACCGTTGTCGCTATGCTCCTTGGCGATGACGGCCTGCTTGTTGGCATACATGCAGCAGACCGAGGAGCAATAGCCGTTGTCGCAATGGTTGATATCCCTTGATCCCACGCATTGCAGCCAGGCGATTTTCTTCGGTTCCGCGTTGTCTGACGGCCGTACCAGGTGACCGGCATAGGGGCCGGATGCCGATAGCATGCGCTCAAACTCCAGGCTGGTGACCACATTGGGATGGGACGCGTAGCTGTAGGGCTCATACCGGGTGGGGTCATAGGGCGTGAAACCCGGAGCCAAGATGACGGCTCCCACCTGGATGGTTTTTTCCTGCGCTTGAATTTGGTGGTCCACGGCCCCGGCAAGGCAGGCCTCCACGCACTGGTAGCATTCAGAGCACAACCCGCATGCCAGGCAACGATGGGCCTCTTCCCGGGCCGTTTTTTCACCATAGCCCAACTGGACTTCATTGAAATTGTGCACCCGTTTTTTGGCGGCTGCATGGCGCATTTTTTTGCGCGGCATCAATTCGTGTCCCTCCAGGGGAACGTCGGAGACTATATTAAAGGTAATCTGTCTGCCTTCGGCCAAATCCACCGAGCGGATAAAGCGGTCCATGGAGATAGCGGCCTGCTTGCCGGCCTCAATGGCTTCAACCACAGTAGAAGGTCCGGTAACCGCATCGCCGCCGGCGAAGATATCCTCGTCATCGGTTTGCAAGGTGACCGGGTTGACATTCATGGTGCCCCAGTCACTCAACGTGCAGGCGCACTCATCGGTCAGGCAGGCCCAATCGCTCTCCTGGCCGATGGCCGGCACCAAGGCGTCGATTTCGATGGTGAATTCACTGTCGGCAATCGGTACGGGACGCCTTCGACCGCTTTGGTCGGGTTCGCCCAGTTCCATTTTAATGCACTCGATGCCGGTTAATTTGCCCTCTTTTTCGATGACCCGTATGGGATTGGTCAGGGTCATTATCTTGATGCCTTCGTCCCGGCACTCTGCGATCTCTTCAACGCTGGCCGGCATTTCGGCTTCGCTGCGGCGATAGATGATAAAAGGTTTGGCAGATCCGGAGCGCAAGGCCGTGCGCACCGCATCCATGGCCACATTACCGCCGCCGATGACCGCCACACGGTCGCCCAGGTTTACTTTTTCACCCAGATTAAACCGGCGTAAATAATCCACCCCCGGTACCACACCTTCGTAGTCTTCGCCCTCGATGCCTAACGACTTGCACTCCTGGGAACCGATTCCCATGAAGAACGCTTTAAATCCCTGATCCCGCAATTGGCCGATGGTGACATCCCTGCCGATCTCCACACCGGTGGTAAAGGTCACCCCCAGATCCCGGATGGTTTGAATTTCCGCATCGATAATGTCGCGTGGCAGGCGGTATTCGGGGATGCCCAGGGTGAGCATGCCGCCCAACACCTCGTGCTTCTCAAATACCGTAACGTCGTAGCCCTCGATGGCCAGAAAGTAGGCGCAGGTCAGTCCGGCCGGGCCTGAACCGACAATGGCCACTTTTTCATTTTTAGCCTCTTTTCTTTCCGGGGTAAAAGGTTTGGCAGATTTCATGTCCCAGTCGGCCAGGTAGCGGTGCAGGGCCATAATGCCAAGAGGATCGTCCAGTTGATGGCGGGTGCACGCGCCTTCGCACGGGTGATGGCAAACCCTGCCGCAGATTCCCGGAAAAGGGTGGTCCTGCTTGAACAGGGCGATGGCTTCTTTGTACTGCCCCTTGTTCATCAAGGCGATCCAACCCTGGATGCTCACATGGGCCGGGCAGGTGGCCTTGCAGGGGGCCGTTCCTTTTTTCTCAATGGCATAGGCCCCGGGCATGGCCTGGGGATAGAGCTTGTAGGCTGCCTTTCTATCGCCCAGTCGCATGTCGAACAGATTGGGAATTTCAACGGGGCACACCTTGGCGCACTCGCCGCAGGCCGTGCATTTCTCCGTGTCGACAAAGCGCGGCTTCTCCCTGAGCTTGACAGTAAAATTGCCCGCCTCGCCATCCACCTGCTCTACTTGGGTGAGGGTCAGCATTTCGATATTGAGATGACGGCCGGCCTCTACCAGTTTAGGTGAGATGATGCACATGGAGCAGTCGTTGGTGGGAAAGGTCTTATCCAATTGGGCCATCTTTCCGCCGATGGCCGAATCACTCTCCACCATGTAAACCTTGTATCCGGATTCCGCCAGGTCCAAGGAGGCCTGGATACCGGCAATGCCCCCGCCCACCACCATGACGGATCCGGTAGTTGATTGTCCCATGGTTTTTCCTCCCTTCTCTATAATCCCAAATCCTGAAGTTCCGGTCCAAGGTAGACACGTTCATTTTCACCCAAAACACCCATGGCCAGAGCAATGAATGTCCAGATATGGACCACGTGGTAGCTGCCGCCGAAATGTTTTCCGATATCTTCGATCTGTGCGTGGCAATTGTGGCAGGGCGCCATAACATACTGCGCGCCGGTGGCCTGGATCTGGTCGAATTTGATCTTGCCGAATGCCCGGCG
>JASFKE010000619.1:0-3426 GCA_050118795.1 Desulfobacteraceae bacterium
GATTTGGGTGATGCTTTTGGAAAGGGTGACGGCAGGCCCTGAGACTTCATAATGGCCCTGGGCGCTCCCATCGGCATTGGTCCTTCCCACGATGGCGCTGCCGCCCACGCCGGCATTGGGAAGTTCCGTGCCGGCGGCGGCGCCGGCGGCATCGGCGGTCATGGCTTCGGCCGTCAATTGCACGAAGCCGGTCTGCCCTTCGGAGAGCGTATCGGGGATATCGCTGAGCAGATAGAAGGTGGCGGCCTCATCGGGTAGAAAAGAGATGCCGCTTCCGATCACATAGGGGGTGTCGGGGGTGGCGCCGGAGATCTGGATCCCCTGGGTGCCATTGCTCTCCACCCAAACAGAGGCCACAACCGGATCAAAATCATCACCGGCCAGGGTATGGGTTGTTAAGAGTCTAAATTGCTCGGGCCCGTTGCCGGTGTTGGTGACCTGGAACGTCAACACGGCCCCGGTGTGGGGTGTGCCCACCGGCACATTGCCCCCATCTTGCCATGTGACCGCCACATCGATGATCTCCAACACGGAAAAAGCGTCGGAAGCTGTGCGCGTGTAAAGGGTTGGATCACTGCCGACGGTGTAGGTCACCGTGGCAGTGGTGGTGATGGACGTTCCGGCCGAAGTCCCCAGTGCCAGAGCCCAATGGGCCCACAGCCCCACCAGGCCGGCGGCGAACAGCGCCCGTCTGCAAAGCGTGACCATTAACGATCTTTTTTCTCCCTTTAGCCGTACCATCGATTTTACTTTTTACTTTTTGTCTGTTGGGGCCTCCATTGCGGGGGAGCGGGGCCCGATGGTTGATCCGTTGGTTCTCCGTGATCGGAGTCCTCAGCTAAAACAGGCGGACTCCGCCAATACTTTCGGGGGAGCTGGCAGCCCGAGACGTTTTGCGCCCATCATCCTTTTGATGACCGCTCCAATCTGATCCAGGTCCTGATCCACATATGCAATAAAGCGCGGAGAGAGCCTGTGGGCCTGGGAAACCATTCCGGCGTCGCGACCGGGCAGTATCAGCACCAGCCGTAAATCACACAGCAAGCTATGGATCTTTTCGACGAACACCATCTCTTGTGGATCGACCACCAAAACCAGGACCACCTCGAGCCCGTGACACGGTTTTCGCAGCCGCCTATCCATGGCCTCGAAGGAGCGACATCCCACAGTTTCGAATTCAGAAAGCTGTTGTTCTACCATTGCAGCGGGACGATTGTTGTGGGCAGAGTAAAACAGTATCACCGGATCTTTCTCCTTTTCCAAGTATCAGTTCTCCATTGGACCCCTAAAAGCAATTGCTGTGCCGGGTTGCACGCTATAATTTTTTATTTATAATTACGGGGTGTTAATAACATAAGGGAAAAAAACGAGGGTAGACAGGGGCCCTGCCGGCAGTAAATTCGTCCGGGATCCCGGAGACAATCCGGGATCCCGGATATGGATGTAGAAGATTGCTATTTAATGGAATTGAGGCCGTATTTGGCCAGCATCTCATAAAGCCGGGAGCGGGAGATGCCCGAGACCCGACACGCCTCGGGGATATTTCGGTGGGTCAGGCGCATCAACTCCTGGAGATATTTATACTCTGAAGATTCCCGATAGGCCTTGAAAGCGGGCAGGCCGTCCGCCCCGGGACCGGCTTCTTGGCGCACCCCCTCTTGGGGGCCTTTCAAATTTGAGCATACGATCTGAATCCGCATTTGCAGGGGCAGGTGTTTGGCGTACAGGGTGCTGTCGTTGGCGCCGGCCGCCAGCATACCGTCAATGGCATTGATCATTTCGCGCACATTACCCGGCCAGGGATAGGCCTTCAGTGCTTCCATCAACTCAATGGAGAAGCCTTTGGGTTTCATTCCATAAACTTTACAGAGCCGGGATGTATGATACCGAATCAGATCCTCGATATCTTCCCGGCGGCGCCGCAAAGGCGGCAGTTCAATGGAGAGCGCGCGCAGACGAAAGAGTAAATCTTTACGAAATTGTCCGGCCTCCGCCAATTGGTCAAGGTCGCGATGGGTGGCGGCGATGAGCCGAAAACTGCTCTCTTTTTCATCTTTGGCGCCCACCGGGCGATATCGCCGCTCTTGAAGAACCCGCAAAAAGGTCTTCTGGGTTGTGATGGGAAGCTCGCCCACTTCATCCAGAAACAGGGTTCCACCGTCCGCCTGGGCGATCAGACCGTCATGGTTGCGATCGGCACCGGTAAATGCGCCCCGGATGTGGCCGAACAGCACGCTCTCCACCAATGTTTCGGGAAGCGCCGTGCAGTCCACCACCACGAAATTTTTATCCGCACGGGGATTGCTGCTTCGAACGGCGTCCCCCAAAGCTCTTGAGCGCGGGCTGTTGGAGTGAATGGCCCGTGCAAAAAGCTCTTTGCCGGTGCCGGTTTCGCCGGTGATAAGCACATTGGCATCGCTGGCGGCGGCTTGCCCCAGAAGCTGCAAGCCGTGTTTCATCCCGGGGCTGTTTCCGATGATCTTCTCGCGCTTTACCGAAAGCGGAGGTGTTTCACCTTTTTGCTCTTTGCGATAGAGCAAGGCCTGGTCAATGGATGTGGCGATGGATTGGGCACCGGCTTGTACCTGGAGGACGTCCCAGGCGCCGTTGCGAAGAGCGAACTCTGCGGCTTTGGGATCAGCGACCGCTGACAACACCACGACCTCAGGGCTGTGGGGCAATTGCTTGAGTCTGGGAAGCAAGGCCAAACCGTCACCGCCACCGACCTTGACGGCAAGGGCCACAACATCGGCATTCTCTCGGGCGGCAAGTTCCCATCCCCGCCTTAAATCCTCAACGATTTCAGCCTCATGGTCGATGGTACTCAACAATTGAACTGCAGATTCGACAACATCCCCATACCCAATGAATAACGCCTTGCCCATTGTGCCTCACAAGTCCCGCAAACCAATGAAAAATCAAAATGAAGTGGAAGATTCCGTACGTTATACGACAATACATAGAAAAATCGTTGTGAGTCAACCCACAAGAGATTGCAATATATAGTATTTTCATCCATCAACAGCCGTTTGCCATATTGACCATCGGTATCCGGCAAGTTCCCCCTGGGTACAATCATGGTCCTGAATGTCACTGTATCGCCAAATCGCTCTCAAGTTCTGAGCAGGTTCCGACGATATTACGGCCATGGCACCACTGTTTAACATTACAGTCGGAAATTGTTTTGTCGGCAAAGCGTATATAGGCGCCGCAAAGGCCGTGGCCGTGTTTGTTTTTCTCTTACTGCCATTTATGGTTGCCGGACAGGCCGATGCCCGGGAGATGAGCCGACCCTATAGGGCCGGTGAACTGCTGGTGAAATATAAAACCGGCGCCAGACCGATCGGCCGGTCGGCATTGCTGGGGGCAGGCCTTGCTCGCAGTGTGCAAGCCATTGGCAAAAGCCCGATTCATCGCGTCATGCTC
>JASFKE010000620.1:0-3425 GCA_050118795.1 Desulfobacteraceae bacterium
CCAAAGCGCTGAATCCATCTTGGAGCAGTTCCCTGATGGGCATCCTCTTAAGTTGGTGGTTGAAGAGGCCCTGGTTCACATCTCCAAAGAGATGGAGCGGTTCAATGGGGGATATTATGTGGACCGGTAGGGGAGCGGTTTTCCAATTACTCTAAAAATTTCAACCTGGTTTGCAGAAAGTGGCGTTGGAGCTTATAAATTTGTTGGACAAGAAGTTTTTTTGGGCTTCTTTTAATCTTGATAAACTCGAAAGCGATTCCAAAATGTTTTGGAATCGGTTCGCTTTCAAACCGATTTACCTTTACTTTCTGGATAGGTACAACAAAACACTCCGCGTCCACCCTCATGTGCATCTCCAGATTGTCTAAAATTTGGGCTTCATGAAAATTGGACTTATGCTTGTTCTTACACAGACAATACACCCCTCCCAGACTTACATTTTTAATGACCATACGAAGTTGCTTATCATCGATCGATAACTTGGCATATGATTCGTGGAAGACTTTGACTCGATAATTATCCCGCTGCTGATGGCGTTGGACCAAAAGAGGTAAAAGCAGGCTTATGCTGTCAGATGATTTTTTTATAATTTCGGCCTCAAAGTGATGTGAAACACGGTCCTCACTATTGAATTCAAAATGAAGGAGATTTGATTTGGAAGCTGTGACAGCCTCGATTAAACCTTTAGGAGGGTCGATGAAAAATATATCGTTGGAACCCTCTTTGGCGGTGCGGGTCACTACGGTGAGGCTTTCGAAGCCGTGGTGCTCCACAGAGACAGTGACCAGGGTTTTATTCCCGGCAAGTTGGTGAAAAAGCGTTAATAATTTCGGGCCCTCTATATTTTCGTAAATTGGCATCGGCGTCTTATTCACCTGGATTATCAGATCAGCTCAGATATCAGATACATTTTTTGCAAAATCAGGGTCTTGAAATAGTTTTTTAGCAAATTTAAGGTATTTTTCCGCGATTGCGCGCACAGCCAGCTGCAGTGCATATGGTTTAAGAGGCTTTTCAAGGAGATGGTTGACGTCCGAGGCGATGCACATATTTACGATGTCATCACTGGCATTTCCGGTGATGATAATGGCGTCTGCGTGGGCCGTTGGAAATTTCTCTTCGATTGAATCCAGGAAGAAAAAACCACTGACGCCGCCCAGAAAAACGTCTACGATGAAAATGGCCACCCCAATCTCTCGCTTCAAACAAAATTGAATGGCCTTATCGGAATCCGAGAATGAAATCACATCACCCCAGGTATAAAACCTTTTAACGACAGTTGATACCAACTCGCAAACGGTTGGGTCGTCATCTACAATGATGACATCTAAACCTTCGGGCATAGCCAATCTCCTTTTTGAGCAGCTAACTTGAACCCAAGAAAGCTAAAGCCGGTTAGCAGTAGTTCTGAATCAGTTCATCCGAAATTTTGTATTTTTCCATCTTTCGGTATACCGTGGTGATATTGATCCCCAATAATTTAGCGGCATCTGCTTTATTGCCGTCCGTTTGATGCAAGGCTCGCATAATTAAGATCTTTTCATTGTCGTTTAAATTCAGACTCGTTATACGGTCGCTGGTCTGCTTATCAAAGTTCCTGATCTCTGAAGGAAGATCATGGGAACATATTATATCACCTTCGCCTAAAGCAAAAGCCCTTTCAATAATATTCTCTAATTGGCGCACATTACCGGGCCAGTCATACCCCATGAGCAGATCCATCACCTCGGGTGCGACGCGGGACACTTTGCGGTGGGTCTCCCGACTGAATTTTTTCATAAAATGATGAACAAGGTGGGGGATGTCAGCCTTGATTTCTCTCAATGCCGGCATTTGTATGGATATCACATTTAGACGATAGTACAGATCCTCTCTAAAGGATTTGTTCTCAATGGCCTCCTCGAGGTTCTTGTTGGTGGCGGCAATAATGCGGACATCGATTCCAAACTCCCGGGTATCACCCACCGGTCGAATTCTACGTTCCTGCAAAGCGCGCAACAGCTTGACTTGCAACGTGGGGGGAACCTCGGCAATTTCATCCAAAAAAATCGTACCGCCGTCTGCAGCCTTAAAGAGTCCGATGCTGTCTTTAACGGCACCTGTAAAGGCCCCTTTGATATGCCCGAACAACTCGCTTTCCAACAACCCTTCTGAAATGGCACCACAGTTAACCGGTATAAAAGGTTTATCGCGGCGAACACTATTTTGATGGGTTACGTTGGCGACCAACTCTTTTCCGGTACCGCTTTCTCCCTGGATCAAAACCGTCGGGCTGCTGGAGCTGATCCGGTCGATCACATCATATATCTGTTGCATTTTCGGGCTTCTGCCCACCAATTGATCGAAGCTGAAACGATCTTTAAGTCTCTGCTTGATCATGATGTTTTCAAGTTGAAGCTTCTTTTTCTCTATGATGCGCTCGATGAGTAATTTTAACCGCTCGAAATTAATTGGTTTCTGCAGGTAGTCATACCCCCCTAGCTTGAGGGCTTCGATGGCCGACTCGATGGTCCCATATCCTGTGACAATAATGACTTCCGTAGATGGACTGGACTTTTTGACAGCTTTGAGAAGGTCCAGCCCGCTGATCTCCGGCATGATAAGATCCGTAAAAACAACGGTATAATCTTTCTGTTGAATCTTATCTATGGCCACCATACCGTTATTGACCGTGTCAACCGGGTAACCAAAACGGTCCAGATAGGCGGATACGATTTCAAGAATTTGCTGATCATCGTCAACAAATAAAATGGGATATGCATCCATATTAATTTATTCTATGCAATCGTCTTGCGGCGAGAGCATCCTTGAAGCTTTATAGTGAAGCGTGAACCCTAACTTCAATATTATCCGTTTAGCGTATTCCAACCATAGGTAGATTCTGAGGGCGGGGAAGGTTCTGCAATCCTGAAGGTTCTGCAATCCTATGGTGTATCCAATATTGCATAAAGTCTAATATTTATAGAATCTTACTGTTATTCACAGTATTTATGACACATTGCAGGTGAAGATGTCAAGGCGACAGCACGGGTATTTTGAGCGGTTTTCAAACCGACCAACAATAATGATCCAGAAAATAACCCCATGGTTGCTACAAGACAGATGGCAACAATGGGGATAAATCAGGCCTTCAATGGAACCGGTACCCTTTAACGTCGAAGTTATTAAACCGATGAACATGATGGTTTTTTGTGTCAACACATTGACCCATATTCATGTCTGTGTTCCATTGAAAAATTATAACTCCCAGATATTTCAAATAAAAAATCCGCACTCAGGTATTGGTACATTCGTTGCATTATCTTTCAATAAATTACGGATTATGACTTGTATTTGTGATTCATTGGAGAATATAGAAATGGTACATACTGAAGAAATAGAAGCGAACGAGATATGGTCAAAGGAAATTGAGTACCTTGTACCGA
>JASFKE010000621.1:0-3424 GCA_050118795.1 Desulfobacteraceae bacterium
GCCGCCCCTGCCATCGGGCCGACCCGCGCCGTCTATAATGCCATCTCTTTTAGTACTACTGCACGCATCGCGCGGCAGCGGATTTAATCCAGCAGGTAGTTCATCACACGCTCCATGATTTCGGCGCGTGCCCCCTCGCCCTCAACAGCCTCGAAGCCGAAACCCATCAGTACGGAATTGGGGGTGCGGATCACGGGGCCTTCGGCAAATCCGCCGCTTTCAAAACGTATCCAGTTATTGAAAGGGGTGTTCTCTTCGGGTGCGGTGACGATAAAATCGCCCATCCCGGTTTCAAACCCCTCCACTGCTTCTCCGGCAATGGTGATGTCGTCCACAAAAACGCCCAGGTTCTGGACACCCCAATCTGAGACATAGGAGATATAGAGTTCCACGGTTTTCCCGGCATAGGCCGACAGGTCGAAGAGCATCTGCTTCCAACCGTTGCTGCCCCCGGTGAGCGCGTGCCACTCGCCGGTGGTTCCGGTGGGGTTGCAGTCCCCATCCATGTAGTGCGCCAGGTGGGGGTGGATGTCATCGACCCATCCGCTGGCACAGCTGTCGCCGGTATCCGTGTCGGTCAATCCATTCTCATCGGGCAGGGTGGTCCAGTTGTCGTTACCAACTTCGCGGATTTCGACGAAAGCATAATCCCAGTGGGCCTCGATATCGAAGGAGATCCAGACACTCAGATCCGTGTTCTCCTCCGGCAAGGTGAATGTCCCGCCTAATCGTTTGTAGGTCTGGTCCGCCATCTGGCTGTAAACATAGAAATCGCCCTCGTGCGGATCGAATGGACCACCGGGCCGATTGTAACGGGCGGCCACCGCATTGTCAAAGTGGGGCAGAAAGTAGCTGGTGGCCAGAAAGGTGTCCGAGTAGTGCTGGTTGCCGGCGCTGTCGCCGCCGCTGAGGTTGAAGCTGAGGCCGTCGAAAATCGGATCGCCCGCTTCGCCCAGGACCGGAAACGGCTCGCCGGTGTCGGATATGCCCCCTCCATCCACCGCCAGGTAGGCGCCCAGGTTGTATTGGAAAAAATTGTCGGAGTACAAACCATAAATGGCCGCCGGCGCTGTGAGATCCTGACCGCTGGCCATCAGGGTGCCCTTTGAATAGTTCATGAAGTCGCGCAATTCCAGGACGATCTCTTCATTGACTTCCAGCCTCGGCACGCTTGCGGCATAGTCATCCCCGGTATACCACACCACCGCATCATAGTTGGACAACACTTCGCGAAAGGCGGGCGCCGCCTCCTGGGCTGTGACATCCCATACATCATAACCGATGCCGGCAGCATTCAACGCCTCCTCATAGTAGCCGAGATAGGCGGGTTCAGTTGCGTCCAAATCCGGATACTGGCCGGTATAATCTTCAGCCGAGAGCAGCAGCACGGGATTGTCGCTGGCCTGGGCAACGGTGTAGCTGTAAGGGCCCGAGACATTGCGGTGGCCGATGATCCAGTAGGTGACTTCATCTCCGGCGCGCTGGCCCTTTATCTGGGCGTGATAGCGGGAGAAGTAGACGCCGGGGCTCTCGTTGTAAGACTCTCCCAGCATTGGCGTGAAGTGCGACCGGCCGTAGCGGCCGTTGATTTTATACTTCAGCCGGTAGCTGCCGTGTCTTTTGTTGCGCGCCAGGATATCAATGGTTTGCCGCGAGCCATAGGATGTGGTCAGCGGCTCATGGTAGATATCTTCCACCGCGATCCCCACCGACGACACCGGGTGGGCTGGATCGGCGGCGCTTTCGGCCAGGGACAAGGCGAATTCGAGGTTGTCTTCAAATACGGTTTGAACCATCTTTTCATCATCCGGAAACTCGAATCCGTAGAAATTGCCCTCGCTGTCTTCACCCAGGGTCAGTTCCACCACGTAACTGGGGATACCGGCTTCGGCGTATGTCCAATCGGTGAAATCACCGTTGGTGGGGTATAGATCCGCACCGACGCCAGGATTATAGCCTTGGTTGAGGAGCGTGTCGAAGATGGCGGGATTGTCGTCGGTACCGGCCTGCGCCACGAAAATGGGGTCGTCATAGCTGGGTGTTTTGACCTGCCACCCCCAGGGATAGAGAATCAGGTTGCTGTAAGTGTGGTAGGAGATCAGAAACTTGAAATCGTGCCGCAATACAAAATCAGCCACCGCCTGGGTCTCGGGTTCGGAGTGTGGTGCGGGCCCTCGGTAGGTGGCGTCTGTCATGACCGGGCTCGAACCCTCATCGTCCAATCCCCACTTGGAGGCAAAATTGCGATTGAGATCGACGCCGTCTACAATGGTGATTTCGCCATCGCCGTCATTGTCAGCCATATTTTTTCGCCACAACCGTTCCACGTCAAAGGTATATTGATATCCATCCGGGTTGGCCATCGGGACGACCCAGATCTTTGTGGTGTCGAGCAGGCGGGTCACCCGCTCATCGGTGCCGTAATTTTGAGTAAAGTATTTAATCAGCCGCATGGCCATCTCAGCGGCCACCCACTCCCGGGCATGATGGGTGGCCAAATAGAGCACCTCTGGCTTTTTGTGCCGCTTGCCATGATTTCGGGTCAGGCGCATGGCCAGAATCGGACGTTTCTGGACACTGTATCCGATGGTTTCCAGCCGGGTCAGCTCAGGGTACCCCTTAGCGATCTGCTCGAGCTGGGCTTTGATCCCCGTATCGGGTTCATCAAAACTGTGATAGACGCTTGCTGCCGCTTCCGCCTCAAGGCTGCGCGATACCGAAAGGCTGCGGTCAATTGGTTGCCAATCCAGGCCGGCGCGGTCGAGTTTTTTATTATCCCGAGGCGACAATACGACATCCACGCGATAGCGGGGGCCGCCCTCCGATACCCCTTCATCCGAGATGGGGCGAACAGCGGCGATGTCGATTCCCATGCGGGCCAGTTTTTTGACATGCGCTTTTGAGTCGACCTCGATCTGCGCCATCTTGAGCTTTGGCCCCGCCCAGGCGTCCCCTGCAACCCATGTTGCCGAACCAATTAGAATACCGACCAACATCATACATACAAATCCCCGTTTCAATGTGCTTCTCCTTTCTCCTGATTGTTGTGGCGATACTGCGTGATATGACAAACAGACGATCCCCTTCGATCAAATCGTCGTCTATCCTGGAAACGATATGAAGATCTTGCCAAGCTGCCGCGGCCTGAAAGGTTATCCCCCCATATATAAACCCTATAGTCGCATAAAAAAGATGGCAAAAAGACTCAAAGCACTTGCCGGCATTGAATTAACAGCATGCCGAAGATGCGTTCGAGGAATAAACCGTGGTGAACTTGAGGATCGAGTCTATTGTATGCCATCTTTTTTACCCCCATATTATATGATTAGGGGGAAAGCCTTTAGGGCTCCAGATCCCGGGCTGCCAAGGACTCGCAGTAGTTTACTACGGCTTCGCCCTTGGTCGTCTTGGCTCTGGAGCCCTA
>JASFKE010000622.1:0-3422 GCA_050118795.1 Desulfobacteraceae bacterium
GCTGCCGGGCTCCGGTCAGGTTGTTAAACAAAGTTGTTTTTCCGGCGTTGGGATTTCCGGCCAGCGCAATCATGGCATCCATCTTATTCATTCACCTCGACTTCGATATGGTCTGCTTCACTGTTGCGAAGGGTCAGGGTAAAGCCCATGACCCGCAAGGCCACCGGGTCATGAAGCGGGGCACGTCCCTGGATGGTAATCTGCGTTCCGGGAACCAATCCCATATCCCTGATGCGCCGGCCAAGCTCCCCCCCGGCCTTGACGGCTGAAATAGTGCCGGATTGTTTCGGTTTCATCACTCTCATGTTCAGTTTTGGCATCTCATATCTCCACTCGGCACAATCATGGCCGTTTTTGATGTTAGGTACGCCTAACTTTATTGTTTGTCAACAGCTTTTTTATTGTTTACATACTTATTTATCTTTACCGAACTTAACCGGCGTGATAAAGCCCCAGGTAGATGAAAGGAGGCGTGCGCACGATGCCCAGCGAGCATGAACTGTCCGAAAGCCTTGAGAATTATCTGGAAACCATTCTAAATTTGGAACAAAGTCAGAAAGTTGCGCGCGCAAAAGATATTGCCGACCATTTGAATGTCCAGCGTGGTTCGGTCACCGGGGCGCTGAAAAACCTGTCGGAAAAAGGCTATATCAATTACGCGCCATACAGCTTTATCACCCTCACCCCCAAGGGCATGGCACTGGCCAAAGAGATCCGTTTCCGGCACTCCGCCTTGAAAGAGTTTCTACTCAAAATCCTTCGGATCGATCCGGTAACGGCTGAAGAGACGGCCTGCCGCATGGAGCACGCCATCGACAAAAAAACCATCGAGCGGCTGGTCTGTTTCATCGACTATATTTTCACCTGTCCCCGGGCCGGCGAAGCGTGGATTCAGTCCTTTTCCAACTATTGCGCGTCAGGCGGCCTCAACAAGAAAGAGTGCGATCAGTGCATTCAATCGATCCAGCCTGACCCCCCTAAACCTGATCAAATAGACCCGATCAGATAGACCCGGCCGGATCTACCCGGCCAGAAGATCACCAGGGACCCCAATCGACGTGGCCGAAAAATCAATTTTACTGATCCACCCCCCGGTGGCCAAACCTTGTGAGCCCCCAGCCGGTATTGCACGGTTGGCCGGGGCGCTCAAATCCCATGATATCGCCTGCACCGTCATCGACGCCAACATCGAAGGCCTGCACCATCTGCTCGACAATACAGGGGATCCCACCGACACATGGTCCAGACGCGCCTTGCGCCATTTGGAAAGCCATCTGGCCTCTTTTCGCAGCGGCGCCATCTATCAAAAACCTGACGCTTATCGGCGGGCCGTTGCCGATATCAACCGCCTGTTGACCTGGGTGGCGAAAGATTCGAAGATTCGCGTGAGTCTGGCCAACTATGAGGATCAAAGGCTATCACCGGTGAGCAGCGCACACCTGTTGGCTGCGGTACAGCATCCCGAGCGCAATCCTTTTTTCGACTATTTTCAAAAGCGCATCAGACCGGTGGCGGCCGCCACCGCCCCCAGCGCCATAGGGTTGTCGATCAACTACTTATCCCAGGCGCTGTGCGCGTTTGCGCTCATCGGTTTGCTCAAACAGTGGCATCCTCATGCGCGGGTTATTATCGGTGGGGGGTTGATCACTTCCTGGTTGAAAAGGCCCGGTTGGACCGAACCCTTTTCCAAATGGGTGGAAAAAATGGTCTCAGGGCCCGGAGAATCCGTCTTGATACAAGCGATGGGCAAAGAGATAAAGGCCCGGTTTCACCTGCCGGATTATGACGCCTTGGTGGAGAAGCCCTATTTTAGCCCGGGGTTTATTTTGCCTTTCAGCACATCCAACGGCTGCTGGTGGCGGCGCTGCAGCTTCTGCCCGGAGGAGGCCGAAAAAGCCCCCTACCGCCCCCTGCCCTGCAAAACCGTCATAGAACAATTAAAGGGGCTGACCCGCCGCACCCGGCCCCATGTGATTCATCTGCTGGATAATGCGGTGTCACCCGCCCTGCTCAAAAAGCTGGCGTCCGATCCACCGGGCGCCGCCTGGTATGGATTCGTTCGCATCGGGCCGCCCCTTGATGATCCCGACTTTTGCCGCCGATTGGCCCGGTCCGGCTGCCGTATGCTCAAAATCGGGCTGGAATCGGGGGATCCCAACGTGTTGGACGCTCTGAAAAAGGGAATTAACCTGGAGACCGCATCCAGGGTGTTGAAAAATCTAAACAATGCCGGCATCGCAGCCTATGTCTATCTGCTTTTCGGCACACCGGCCGAGGACCAAACTTCGGCCGAAAAAACACTCCATTTTACCGTTGAACATCAACACTGCATCGACTTTCTGAACCTGGCCATATTCAACCTGCCCATGGGCAGCGCTGAGATGCCCGAGCTCGAATTACGCCCGTTTTATGCCGGTGATCTCCAACTATACAGCGATTTTAAGCATCCTCGAAACTGGAACCGCTCCGCCGTCCGACAATTTATCGAAAAACGATTCAAGAAGCACCCGGCCATTCAACCCATCATGCGTCGCGACCCCCCCGTCTTTACTTCCAATCACGCCCCACTCTTCAACTTTAAATGATCAAAAAGTGAGACACATCACAGACTTTTCTGCTTTTTAGATCTATTTGCAAGCTATGCGGTTCTGCATAGTAGCTCTTTTGCCTGCTATTGGTTGCGGTGATTCAATTCTTTACAGGGACTGCTTTGCTTCCTTATCGAAAATACACAGAAACCACACTGAAATTGTTCAATTGTCTGCGAATCAGATGAAGATCCTGTAAACGCAGGAAATATCGCACGGTCAACAACTGAAGACCCTGTAAACGCGGGCAATATCGTACGGCCAACAACGCCCCTGCGTCCCATCTATCTTTCCGGGGCACGCTGAGTGCGGTTAACGACAACAGCAATCCGTCGAACTCGAACGACAAATCCAGCGGCATGTACGGCAATTGGCCCGATTCCATTCAATTGGGTGCAGTACGATCGGCCGCAAATCGTCACCCTACCGTTGCAAAAGCAGTTAGGAATTCAGAGCCAAGGCGCCGAGGTGAAGCCGTAGCAAGCTGCTGCCAGCCATCGGCAACGCCGGATCTGAAAGCCTAAAGACTCTCCCTCTAATCACATAAGATGGGGGTAGAAAAGAGATCATCATAACAATAGGCAAAAATCCTTTAAGCATTTTTTTCTATCATCAACGAATTAAAAGCATTGAGAGGGGACCGTGGCCATGAGAGAAAGAAAAACAACAAGATCTAAAGCACTAAGGCTCATTACCATACTACTTTTTTTACTCTTCCCGTGGATACTCACAGAAGCGTTCGCCGACGACACCAACGATGACTACCTGACGACCAGCGGCACCGTTATCTACGATGACGCCGGCAACACGGTCAGGCTTACCGGCATCGCCTGG
>JASFKE010000623.1:0-3419 GCA_050118795.1 Desulfobacteraceae bacterium
AGCGAGGCGTGGCACGCCCTGGATGACATCCGCATCTATGACAGCTTTGCGCCACACTCCATAGACGCGGAGGAGACTGAAACCGATAGCTGCGACGCGGTGGACTGTTCCGGTCACGGCAGCTGCGCCGAAGGCGCCTGTAATTGCGATACCGGCAACGTCGGAATGGAAACCAACACACTCCATCCGAATCCTCCTTTGTCAATTAATTGCCGAGACCGAAAGGATCGAGAAAGGAGTTTGCTGTGAAAAAGAAAAGCGTTATAATTTTCTTCTGTATTTTTATGGGGGTGTACAGCCATGGTTTTGGGACCACTGTGTATGTAGACAACCAATTAGCCAGTGACTGCAATACGTATGATCCCACCGCGGGGAGGGGCGCGTCCGCTTGCGGCAGCGGGTCCGGTGCCGCCTATGTCAAGATCCAGGATGCAATCAATAATATGAACATTGGAGATACTGTTTTCATCCGTGGCGGCACTTATCATGAGAACAATACCTACACGGGAGCAATGATTGATATCCCGCCTTCTCTGAATGGTGATTCCTGGGAAGAAGGACATTACAACACTTTATCATCATATCCCGGCGAATGGGCTATTCTTGACGGCCAGGGGACCGCGCCGAAAGGGATTGTGCTGGGGCACAAGTTTATGTCGGACGGGCATATTAAATACTGGAAGATTGAAGGGTTGGGGATTACCGGCGGCTGCTCACCGGGCAATGACAGCTCGGGTGGGGCGGCGATTTGGCTGGCAGGCGGACCATTTATTCTACGATATTGCCATATCTATGACAATTACGATGATGCCTATCCGGACAATCCCTCCGGCGTTACAACGTATCGCTTAAATAATTCCCGCATCGAGTATAATTATTTCTACCACAATGGTTGGTCCGGAACAAACGGCGACCAGTTAACTTTTTATACCGATTATGACGATGAGGCTGCGGGGTATGATGATTTGGTTGATATCAATGAAGCAACCAGAAAAAACGTAATCGCATATAATTTATTTGATGGCGGTCCCGAAGGTTCGGAAGTTGGCTTAAAGTACAAAGCGTCGCAGATGCTCACAGACACAGATAAGACCTATACAATATATAAAGAATATGGGGATAAAATACATCACAATATCTTTCTGAACCATAATTTGTGCTCGGTTATGCTGAGGCAGGATTTTATACAATTTTATAATAACATTTTGGTCGGCCCGCATGGAGGATTGTCATGGGGGCAGCGATCCACTTGGAGAAGATGGTATGGCGTTTTTTACAATAATACAATAATCGATTCAGGTTACTGGTCGTATTTTGATGACAGCTATCAGCCATTTGAAGCGAATGAATATCAGGTCAATAACATCTATGCCAACTATGATCACGGCAGCGACCAATATGACTATCCATTCCTTTGGTGGTGGTCCAACGCCTCACACGATAGTGCGAATGCCGTGCATGAAGAAGTTTTCGACCGCAACTATATCTACAACTCTATTTCAGGAGATCTGTTTCGAGTCGGGATAGAGATAACGCCACATGCGGACACGCATTTTGGCAGCTTTACTGTTGCAGAATACAATAGCGAGAATTCAGTAAACAACTATCAGAAAGCTTCCTCTGAAGGGAGTGACAATTTGTTTGAGAGTGATTCAGGGGCTGACCAATATATAACCAGGGGTGTACATGTCGTAAATGGGTCGATCACAGTAGCCAATGGCGGTGTTGGCACTAATCACCCGTATTTGTCCGGGGTAATCCTGCCCTCCTATCTCGGCGCCACCAATCCGGAGGATCATGACTGGGTGGCCGGCGTGCTGGCGTTAAATGCCACCTATATGCGCTATGCAAGTGGAGAGCCGGCTTGGGTGGAAGGATCCTCCAGCCCGTCCAACACTGCCCCGGTGGCCATGGACGACAACGCCACTACCGATGAGAATCTTTCTGTGTTCATTGACGTGCTTGCCAATGACAGCGATGCAGATGCCGACGCGCTGATCATTGACGTCTTTGACACCACTACTGCCAACGGCGGGACCATTACGGATAACGGCTCCGGTAGGCTGATCTATGCGCCAGCCGCAGGCTGGTACGGCACCGATACCTTTGGCTATACCATTTCCGACGGTAACGGCGGCTATGATTCCGCCTCTGTGACCATAGCAGTGCAATCGGAAAATCCACCCGTAAATCAATACACCCTGACCACCTCAACCCAAGGCAATGGCACGATCGGTCTTGAACCGGCAAGTGACGTCTATGATGAGGGGACATCGGTCACGCTAACGGCGACCCCAAGCGCCGATTATCAGTTCGATCACTGGGAGGGTGATGTTTCCGGTTCGGATAATCCGCTGGGTATTACCATAACCAGCGATGATACCGTGACGGCGGTTTTTACCCTGATAGAAAATCCAGCAGATGATTCGGATTCCAATAGCGAAGGTGGTTGTTTCATTTCCTCCTATAGCTGGCTTCGGACAAGTAGGATGATGTGTATGGATTGTTTTTAATTTGGTAAAATGTTTAATATTAAAAATTGGTTAGGCTATATTCGCAGAATTTTTAACCGGGCACTGCCGAAGGGCATAAATATGATAGCCTATATAAAATTAAAATCATATTTCTTTTTCTCACTAGTGATACTTGCTATCGTGATTTTTTCAACCATCGCATTTGCGGCGAATTTCCCACTGGAAATAATCCAACCACGTGCCGGATTAGATACAACGAACAGATCGGCGTACG
The DNA here is from genome assembly GCA_050118795.1 of Desulfobacteraceae bacterium. Classification (GTDB taxonomy): domain Bacteria; phylum Desulfobacterota; class Desulfobacteria; order Desulfobacterales; family Desulfosarcinaceae; genus JARRKU01. The sequence continues at coordinate 2,749 of JASFKE010000623.1, forward strand.
GTTGGTCGATGGGGTTTGTGGGAGCGCTGAAGGCTCCCCAATGGTGATCAAACGGCCAGACGTTTGTGGTGCATTGATGGCTGAATGCCTCAATGTGACAAACGCTCTTGCCTTCAGAGACACATTTTAATTGGCTCTGAGGCTTAGAGCGGTCAAGAGGGATGCAACGGGAGAGCGACAGCAATCTCCCTTGCCAAGATGGTGCTTGTATTGAAAACCATCCGGGGGAAAAGACTATTCTTAAATTTTTGTTGGTAAACGATCATAGGTTGATGGGGAAATATTATGCTGCTACGATATGTACCCGTAATCTATATTTTAAACCTAAAACATATCAGCAAGCCTCCCAATAGGTTGGACGAACCTATCTCAAGCATTGGAGGGAACATTGAAAATAAGTTATTTAGCAATATTTCGGACGTCGTGATAAACAATTTTGTGGCTTTCTGTATCTGAGGAGCTTGCGCACCGGTAGCCGCGCCCTCAGTCTCGAACATGGCAGCCTACTGGATATCATTCTAAGGCTAAAAGAAATCAGACCACAGATGTGGGAATCTACTATCAATGGGCTGGCTTCATTTGATGTCGCAAGCGCACCGGAGCTTGGGATTACAGGTGTTTTGCAAAGCATCAATACAGCGCTTAAAAAGTATGTACCAAAGGAATGGGGT
>JASFKE010000624.1:0-3413 GCA_050118795.1 Desulfobacteraceae bacterium
GGATGGCCTCCCACAAAAAATCGATGCTGTGGATAAATATGACGTATATCAGGGGCATCAAAAGGGTGATGATGCCAATTATTTCGATCTTCTCTTTGGTTCTGCGGCTGAATTTGTCGTGGAGCACGTCCAGCCGGATGTGTGAATCGGCCGCCTGGCAGTAAGCCATTCCGAAAACGACGTTGACGGCGTAAAGGTGCCACTGCAGCTCCTCCAGTTGAACCAACCCAAGCCTGAATCCATATCTGAGCACAACTTGAACGATGATGGCCACGATCAGGAAAACATTCAGCGATGAACTCCACCTTCCGATTTTTTCAACGGTGTTTTCAATGCTGCTCGAAAATCTGTTTTGAGGTATCTTCTCAGAATCCATACCAGCTCCTTGGTCTCATTTGTTACAATTTGGGCAAATGGTTGGATGACCAACGGCGTATTGATAACCCAACCAACCGGCCAAAATCATGAAGCTGCCCCGGGGTCGAATACCAGCGAACGTATGAGATGATTCATCCGATCTCCGGGGCACCCATCTTAACCCTTTTAACCATCGATCATCAGAGGCCGCCGGCCGCTTGCAGCCGATGTAGCCGGTGTACCGCTCGATGATACGGTGGGTGACCTGTTACTTTTGTGAACCACGCGGCAAAAAGCCCCGCTCGGACCAATATTTGTAATCTTCACGGAACGCGTTCATGTGATCATAAACTTTCTTGAACATAGGATCTTCGGCCTGCTCGGCGACGACCTCCTCCCAAGCTTTCTTGAAGCTGGCCAGCATCTCGTCGGACCAGTACATGTTTTTGACGCCGCGTTTGGTCACATTCTCTTTAATGACAGGGCCTTGGATTGCCTCGGTCATGGCGAACGCATCCAGTGTGGCGGCGCGGGTGCCCACTTCCAGAACCATTTTCTGGTGTTCGGTCATTTTGTTCCAGACATCCTTGTTGATCAACAGCTCGAAAACGGTGGCTTGCTGGTGCCATCCCGGAAAGTAGTTGTATTTGGCGATCTTGTACAGGCCGAGGCGTTGGTCGATGGCCGGCATGGAAAATTCGGTGGCGTCGATGGCGCCTTTTTCCAGGGCCGGGAAGATCTCACCGCCGGGCAGCAGGCTGGTGGAGACCCCCAGCTTTTGCATGGCCTGGCCGCCCAGACCGAAGAAACGCATCCGCAGACCTTTGAGGTCAGCGACGCTTTCGATCGGTTTTTGAAACCAGCCGGAAGTTTCCGGCGCAATGATGCCGAACGGCAGAACTTTCACATTGTAACCGGCTTTGTCGTACATCTCCTGCCACAGCTCGGAACCGCCGCCGTGGTAGATCCACGCCAGGTATTCGCCGGCTTCCGGTCCGAAAGGAACGGCAGAGAACAATGAGGCGGCCGGAATCTTGCCTTGCCAATACCCCGGGGTAGAGTAGCCGGCGTTGACTTTGCCTTTGGATACGGCATCCAGAATCTCAAAGGGTGCGACCAGCTTGCCCGGTTCATACACTTTCATTTTGATTTGGCCATTACTCAAGGCTTCAATGCGCTGAGCCAGCCAAGGAGCGGTGGTCCCCATTCCCGGTAGGGCCGTGGGGAAGCAGATCGGTACCTTTAACAGAACTTTGCCAGCCAGGGCCGGAGTAGCGGTAATCATAAACATCACTGCAAACAACGCGATAAAAACTTTCAATATAGTGCTTCGTCTCATGGAACTGCCTCCTTCTGGAATTAAATAGTGCGACGCCTCGTTCACAATTCACAGCTAAGGTCTATCGGTACTCATTTAGAATATCGCCCAAGACCTTTCGCAGGGTTGCCCACTGAGCATACGATTAGTCACAAACCACTGTTTATATTCCGTTTATATCCTGTTTTGACTCTTAGCCTAAGCTTGATCCATTCAACGGGCTGGCAATGGCTAACGCTGCCCGGCAAATTCTTCATACAGAGTCACCGGTGACGCCATTGCAATGTGTGAGGCCTCGATCACACCCGGTTTTACCAATTTTTAATATTGCGAAACCTGTGCCAAGGGTGCGGACAAGAAATAATTGCCCAAGATTGCGCAAAACAACGCAATCCGGGTTCGTCTACAAGGCAGATCCGCCGGTGCCTATCAGGATATGTTTAAGTGGATGTAGCGCAGCAGACGGGCACAAAGAGAAGCAAGGTTGGGAAATTTTTTCTTGCCTGCGTCCCGAGGCAATGGTCTCAGGTTGCAAAGATGGGATTTTCTATGGAGATGCCGATCCACAGACCGGGACCGGCAAGGAAAACACTATATTCCATAGCTTCATAAAAAAGATGGCAAAGGAGCCTTAAGGTTTAAAATTATCCTTCAACGCCTCTGATAGATGTATCACTTTTAAATCCATGCCCTGTTTTGAAGCCCCGCCCCGAAGCTGCATAATGCAACCCGGACACTCGGTCACCAAAGTACCCGCTCCGGTGCTTTGGGCATCCTCGAGCTTTTTTGCAAGGATCTCAGAGGAGATAGATGGGAAATTGGCGGAGTAGGTACCGCCGAATCCGCAACAGGTCTCCTCCTCTGCCGCAGGGATGAACTCATAACCCGAATTGCGTATCAAGTCGTGGGGAGCACGCCTGACCCCCAGCCCGCGGCACAGGTGACATGGTGCGTGGTAGGTCATCCGGGTGCCGCAGGCCTTGAAATCAGACGCCTTTAACTTGAGCACGTCATTGCAAAAAGTGCTGAACGGCAACACCTTTTCCGCCATAATCCGGGCCTTTGAAGCCAGGGAGGGACGCTGAGACAGCAACTTGGGGTAGTTTTTTTTCAAATGCGACGCACAAGAGGCACAGAGGGTGATCACGAAATCCACGCCATCGGCATCCAACGCCATCACGTTCTGAGCCGCCACTTGCCGGGCCGCGTCCAGCTCCCCCATCATCTGGACCGGAAGCCCGCAACATGATTGATCAAGGGGAAATGAGACCGCCACTTGCCGGGCAGTCACTATTTCGACGGCCGCGGTCAGCTGGTCGGGATAGACAAAATCCTGCACACAACCGCTAAAGAGGGCCACCCGATATCTGGGTTGGGAAACATCAGCGCCAATGGAGGGCCAACGATCTCTGAAGGGTTTCGGGTCGATCACCGGCAGTCGGCGAAAGCCGTGCTCTTTGGAAAAAACATGCGGCAGGTGACGCAGATACCCCTGATCGTCGCTGATGGGTTGCTGGGCCTTCTGGGCATAGCGCAAAAGGGTGTGAAAAAGTTTCCGGCTGCGCAGGACCTTTGACAGCAGGGTGGATTTCAGGGGGTGCCCCTGTTCATCGATAATCTTGGCATGGACCTGTTTGATCAATGCCGGCAGATCGATACCGGCGGCACACACCTCTTTGCAGGCGCCGCAGTTGATACAATTTTGAATCAGGTTGCGTGCCTGGAGACGCCCATGGAA
>JASFKE010000625.1:0-3405 GCA_050118795.1 Desulfobacteraceae bacterium
TCCTGGCGGCGGGCTGCGATGATTTTGTGCGCAAGCCTTTTCGCGACCAGGAGATCTTCGATGTGATGGCAAAGCACCTCGGCCTGAAATATCTGTATGAATACAGACCGGAAAAGGCCGTACCGCTCGAACCTGAGGCTGACGTACGCCCGGAAAAATTGGCAGCCTTGCCGGAAGATATCCTCAACCAGTTGTATCAAGCCGTGGTGGAACTGGATGAGGAGCGGATCATGGTGGTGATCGAAATGATCAAAACCACCGATGCGCACCTGGCGGCGGCATTGGATACCTTCGTCAGGCAACTCGCGCTAAGTTCCTTGCTGGAGCTGCTGGAGAAAATTGTCCCGCCCGAACAGGACGAAAGCCATGATGGATGCTATGATTCAAAATACAAATCAATATGACATTCTCATTATCAAGGCACAACGATTTACTTTGCTCTACCCCAGAGATGACAAGGAGGTGTCGATGAATGAAAGAACAACACATAACGGACAAAGAGGAGATATGACTAGAATACAAAAATGCCTTATGATGACGGTGTGTTTTTTTTATTTGTTTGTCATCACACCTGGCAGTTTGGCCGGAGAAGATGTTCATCTGACCACCAGCGAATATCTTCCGTTCACAACTGAACATGCGAAGAATCACGGAATCTTTTCCGAAATTGTGAGTACGGTCATAAAAAAAATGGGCATGAACCCTGTCTATACATTTTATCCTTGGAAAAGAGGACAGGCAGGTCTCAAAAATGGCGAAATGTGGGCGACATTCCCTTATGTAAAGACTCGCGAACGGGAACGGGAGTATTGGTTTTCCGCACAGCCGCTGTTCACGTCGAAAATCAGATTTTTTTATCATAAAGATCATTTATCCGATGCCGTAAGCTGGAATACTTTGCAAGATTTGAAATCTTACACAATAGGGGGAGTCAGAGGTTACTGGTATGAAGCTGATTTTGCAAAGGCCGGACTCAATGTCGAGTATACGACTCATCCGCAGCAGTCCATAATGAAACTTCAGACAGGCAGGATCCAACTCTATCCTGTCAATGATGTTGTCGGATGGTATCTTGTGGAGAAACACTTTGCTGACAGCAAAAACCGTTTCGGCACACTGGAAAAACCTTATGATACGGTTTCAGACTATCTGATGGTGTCCAGATCCTATCCGAATTCCGAACAGCTGCTGAAACAGTTTGATGCAATGTTTCATAAAATAAGAGAAACCGGAGAGTATCAGAACCTTTTAAAAAAGCACAAGATTGCAGACTGACTACCTGTAAATAGATGCCTCTGACTTCAAGGATAAATATTGGATGAGGCCTATGACAATTGGAGGTCATTATGGCTGCGTTAAAAACGATTATCAATACGAGGCATATCCGCATGCACAAGCCGAATGTGCGAAATACAGGTCCTCTACGAGCCCCTACGGCCCGCTGGCGTAAGCTCGAATGCATGGTGATTTTCGTTATGATCCTCTATCTGCCGATACCCTGCCCGACAGCCGCCGGGCCGCTTAACATCATCACCGATCCCTATCCGCCCCTGGGATACGTCGACAAAGACGGGGAGATCGTCGGATTCACGGTGGATGTCATTAAATTGCTCCTGAAGCGAACCGGAATGGAGGCCAAATTCGAAATATATCCCTGGGCGCGGGCCTACGAAATGGCCCAGAATGAAAAAGACATCCTCATCTACCAGCTGACCTATACAAAAGACAGAGAGCGCCTGTTTCAGCTTGTCGGGCCTGTGTTGCTTGTCCAGTATTACTTTTTCAAATTGAAGGAGAGAAAAGATGTTGTGGTGAAAAATCTCGCAGATGCGAAAAGATTCCTTGTGGGGACCGTCAGGGACTATTTTGCCCACAGATATCTTCTGGAAAACGGCTTCGAGGAAGGGAAGAATCTGGAAGTCACCCATGATGACAATATCAACCTTAAAAAACTTGCGGATCGAAGAATCGACCTGATGATTCTGCCAGAAATTGTTTTTCCTTATCGCGTAAGAGAGTTGGGCTACGACACAGATGACTTTGAGAAAACCTTTTTGATACATTCCGAAGATGCATACATTGGCTTCAGCAGGCAGACATCGCCAATAACGGTGTCACGGTTTGCAAAGGCGCTTGAGGCCATCAAAAAGGACGGCAGCTATTACAGCATCCTGGAGAAATACGGCGTCTCCAGGTCGCTGGAGGGGGAAAAACCTCAGTGAAGAGCCATTCAATCACACGGCGTCTTGTTTTGAGCCTTGTCATAACGGTCATCCTGGTATCGGTGACGGTAATCATGTCGCTATATTTCGTTATGGTCAGTGGTCAAGTCAAAGGTTTGTTCGACAAGGCCGAGCAATACCGGGCCGATCTTGTCGGCAGCCTGGAACTGCCGTTATGGAACTATGATCACGATACCGTCAGAGGAATCGGCAAAACGTTTTCCCAGAATGATACAGTGGTGAAAATGATGATCACAAACCATTCCGGCATCACCATTTACAGCATGGAGAAGGATCACGATGCAGATCTGATAAGCCGTGCGGGCAAAATTTACCATCGTGGCAAATATCTTGGGGAAATTCAGTTTTCACTGACGAAACAACACATTGAAAAATCCGGACGTAAGTTGTTGTATTTCCATGCCATCGTTGTGTTTTTCGTCCTGACCTCTCTTTTGGTTACGGCGAGTGTTTTGGTACGCAGGTTTTTAAAAAAACCGCTCAACGATCTCGACGGCATCGTGCGTGGTTATGCGGAAGGAAAATACGATTCAAAAGCTGCCGAACTGCCCTATCTCGAGTTCCGGTCATTGGGAAATGTGCTTGGTCAAATGGCTCAAGCGATTAAGGAACATCGGACCCATCTGGAAGAACTTGTAGATAAGCGAACCGCGGAACTGGTCCTGGCCAAAGAGCGGGCGGAGGCGGCCAACCGGGCCAAAAGTCTCTTTCTGGCCAACATGAGCCACGAACTGCGCACGCCCATGAACGCCATTTTGGGCTACTGCCAATTGATGCGCAAAGACTTCACGCTGCTTCCCCGACAGCACGAACACCTCGATACGATCAATCGCAGCGGCGAGCACCTTCTGACACTGGTCAACGACGTGCTTGAGATATCGAAAATCGAGGCCGGACAGACCACCTTTGAAAGCACGACTTTCGACCTTCGCGCGATGCTGGCTAACCTTGAAAAGATGTTCGACTCCAGCATGAATGCCAAGGGGCTGGGGTTCGAGGTCATCGGAATCGACGATCTGCCGCAGTATGCGGCAGCCGATGAAAACAAGCTGCGCCAGGTGCTGGTCAATCTTTTGGGAAATGCGGTCAAATTTACCGAACACGGCGGCGTCGCCATGCGGGTGGCCGCCAAAGAGGCAGCGGCCGACCGGCTGCGACTCGA